>CAZCRP010000242.1:0-4797 GCA_964501055.1 uncultured Acidimicrobiaceae bacterium | reverse complement strand
CAGGCACGTACACCCGCGGCACGGTCGCAATGGCCAACTCCGGACCGAACACGAACGGCTCCCAGTTCTTCATCTGTGTGGCCGACGTCGGTCTGCCGCACAGCTACACCATCTTCGGCCACGTCGCCTCCGGGATGGAGGCGGCCGACTCGATCGTGGCGGTGCCGAGGAATCGCCAGGACAGGCCCGAACAGGACTGTGTCATCCGCTCCGTCACCATCACCGAGGCCTGACGATCAAGGACTCGGCTGCAGGGCGCTGGCGGTCTCCGCCGGCGTCCTCGTCGCGTTCGGGGTCCTCGCCACCGCCACGGGTCTGGTGTTGGCGCTCGGCGACGGCGGGCGGCTCACCCAACAGCTCGGCTTCGCCCTCTACGGGGCCGGCGCTCCCGTGTCTGGAGTCTTCGCCGCCATCGCCGGCGACCTGCCGCTCGCCCCGTTCACCGACATCGTCATCTGGCTGATCCTGGCCGTGGCGGCGACCAGAGTCAGCGAACGCCGTCATCTCCCGCTCGGTCGGGTCCTCGGCCTGATCATCGCCGGGGCCGGTGTCCTGGGAGTCGTGGTGTCGTTCCTGATCGAGCGGGCGTGACCGGGTTCGCCGGCGGTCAGCCGGCGGCCGCGTCCCGGTCCCCCGCCGCGGTGGGGACGAGCCCGTCCGCATAGAAATCCAGCAGCCCCGCCGCTCCTGCCTGCACACAGCTCTCGAACGCCTCTCGACCCCAGGTTCGTCCGGGTTCCTCGGTCGTTCCGAGGATCGCTCCCGCCCCCGCCCGCAGGAGCGTTCGCTGGAGTGTGGGCCACACCTGGTCTGCCAGATCGATCGCCTCGGACCACGCCTCCACCGCCTCCGGTCTTCGTTCATCGAGCGCCGCGAGCGAGGCCTCCGCCGCGCGCCGCATGAGCGTGATGCTCCGGCCACGCAGCAGGCTCTCGGCCCCCAACTCCGCCACTCGGCGCAGCTTGTCTGCGTCCCGCAGGCGCAGCGACGTCAGCAACCCGAACATCAGGTCCAGCCGCAGCGGCATCATCGGCAGGGCCATCGCTTCCGCATAGGACTGCTCGAACTCACCGGCGAAATACGCGGCGATGGTCCGATCGGCATCCGCGCTGGCCGTGGACTGGGCGTCGCCCGCCCGCGCCTCCTCCGACTCGGTCCACCGCTTCAGCGCCGCAGGATCCGACATGAAGCACATGAGCAAGGCGTCGGTCTGCGAGTGACGCCGGCGAGCTGCCTCCGACGCATTCGAGACGTCGATCTCCGCCAAGAGCGCTCTCGCGTCCTCGAAGGCGAAATCGAGGACGCGGTCCCACGCCAGCTCGACCTCGAGTTCGGTGGCGAGCCGGCTGTTGCCGACCCGCCTGGCGTCGTCGATCCGTTCGCGCATTGCTTCCCAATCGCCGCGCGGATCATCCGATGCCCGGGCGTACGTGATGTTGTTGAGCGCGCGCTGCTTGGCGTGCAACAGTTGGTTCTGTCGCGCCCGGTCGAGGGCCGCATGGAGCAGGGCCGTGCCCTCGACTGGCCGGCCCTGCCTCGCCAGCGTCGTCCCCTTCGTGATCATGGCGTCGACGACCACGGCCACGAGTTCCAGCTGCTCGGCGATCGGGAGCACCCGTTCCAGCCAAGACATGCTCTCGTCGTCGTGATAGTCGAGCGCGTAGGCGCGAGCCAGCTCCGCCATCGCCCGCGCCTCATCCCCGCTCTTCCCCGGCTCCGCGCCGAGCGCCTCGGTCAGGATCGGCCACGCCTCGTTCGACCGACCCTCGTTGTTGAGCATCTGTCCCCACGTGGTGGCGGCACGCACGGTGCCCGCTCTGTCCCCGACGCTCCGGAACGACTTCATCGCCCTCGCTGCGAACTCCTCGGCTCTCGGGTCGACTACGACATGCGCCGCCCGCGCGGCTCTCGCCAAGAGCTCACCGTGATCCCGCGGATCCTCGGTGAGCTCGATGCCACGCTCGCACAGCCGCAGCACCTGCTGCGGAGCCTGCAGGGCGTCCGCCCGGTCAGCCGCCGCCAGCATGCTGGCGACAGCTTCCGCCCTGATCTCGTCGCGGCGGTCGGCAGGCGCCACCTCGAGCGCATCGAGCAGGTGACTCGTGACGATCCCGACCAACTCGGGCTCGCCGAGCGAGCCGAAGTAACGCGCCACCGCGAGGTGGCGGGTGAACCGCTCCGCCCGGGGGATCCGCTGGTGGGCGACCTCACGGATGATGGACTGGACGAACCGGTACTGCCCTCTCTCGGGAGAACGGGGATCACGGTTGACGGCCAGCACCTCGCGCCGCACCAGAGGAGAAAGCGCCTCCCGCAACTCGTCGACCGACGCTCCGCGTAGGGCGCCGAGGCCCTCCAACGTGAACGACTGGCCGAGAATGGCCGCGTCCTGCACCAATGATCGTTCGACCGCATCCAACTGATCGAGCCTGGCTCCCACCAATCCATGCAGCGAGTCCGGAATCTCGACATCGTGGGGATCGCCCTCGTAGCGAAAGCGGCCGTCCGCCGCCGGTACCAGCTGGCCCTGCGAGTGGAGCATGCGCAGCAGTTCCACTGCGTACAGGGGCATGCCGCCCGCCCGTTCCACCAGTCCGTCGACGAGCGGAGCGGGAGGCTGCGTCACCACCCCCTCCACCAATTCGCGCATGGTCGCGTCGGGAAGCGGGCCCAAGTGGGCGCTCAGGGTGCTGGTTCGCCCCGATCCCCAGCCGGGGCGCCGTTCGAGCAGGTCGGGGCGGGCCAATGTCACGACGAGGATCGGCTCGTCGGCGACGACCGCCACGAGTTCCTCGATGAAGTCCAACAGCCCGTCGTCCGCCCAGTGGAGATCCTCGAACACCATCACCACGGTGTCACGACGGGCGATCTCGACGAACAGCAGCCGCCACGCGGCGAACAACTCCGTCTGGTCGCCGGCCGGCATGGCCGCCAGACCCAGCAACCCTTCCAGTCGCGGCTCGACCCAGTCGCGATCGGCGGCGTTTTCGATGAACTCGGCGACGGTCGTCCGCAGACGAGTGCGTGCCCGGTGGGCATCGTCGCCTTCGGCGATCCCGCACCGCTGCCGCACCATCTCCCCCAGCGACCAGAACGCCACCCCGTCGCCGTACGCCGGAGACCGGCCCTGGTGCCAGTACGTCGTCTCGGGGAGCCCATCGAGGTACTTCCACATCTCCTCCATGAGCCGGGATTTTCCGATGCCGCCCTGACCGACGATCGATACCAGCCGGGAGCGTCCGTCACGGCTCGTGGCGTGGAGCGCATCCTTGAGCATTCGCATCTCGTCGGCTCGCCCCACGAACGGCGGTTCCAGCCCGTCGGCCCGCCGGTTGCCCCGACTCCCTGCCACGACCCGGACAGCTCGGAATGCCTCGACCGCGCCGTGCAGTCCCTTGAGCTGATGGGTTCCGGCGGGCTCGAACTCGATCGAACGGGCCGCCAGGTCCCGGGTCGCCCGCCCGACCAGCACCGATCCCGGATCCGCCGCCCCCTGCAGCCGGGAGGCGGTGTTCACGATGTCGCCGATGATGAGCCCGGTGCCCTCGTTCAGATCCCCCCCGGTGGCGGCCTCCCCGCTCAACACACCGGCCCGGGCGCGCAGGTCGGGGATGTCGAGCTCCCTGCCCAGATCTTCGACCGCCGCCACGAGTTCCAACGCCGCCCGCACCGCGCGTTCGGCATCGTCCTCGTGGGCCACATGCGCCCCCCACACCGCCATCAATGCGTCGCCGATGAACTTGTCGATCGTGCCGCCGAAGCGATCGACGATCTGCTTGGCCCGCTCGAAATAGATGGTGAGCATCCGTCGGACGTCCTCGGCGTCGCGCGCCTGGGTGAGCGGCGTGAACCCGACGAGATCCGCGAAGACTGCGGTGATGAAGCGCCGCTCCTCGATGGCGCCGGAGGGGACGGACATCGCGGCGCCCGCTCCCGCAGCCTCAGCCAACGCCTGGCCACACTCGGCGCAGAACTTATCGGAAGCGCCGACCTGATGTCCGCACGCCGGGCAACTCGCAGCCTGGGGCGCCCCGCACTCCGGACAGAACTTCGACCCCTCCCGAATGTCGGCGTGACAGTTGGTGCACGTCATCGCGATCCTCCGCCAAAAAGCGTACTGGCGGTGTCATCCCGCGGGGACACTCCCGTCGATGGTGGCGGACGAGGGTATGGATTGTGTCGGAGGGTTCGGGTAGTATCGAACACATGTTCGCTGAGCAGTGGGATGAACATGCAGGGGATGATTGGCCGGAGGAGTTGATCGAACGGCTGACCCGCGAGGGGTGGGAGCGGCCGGCGGCCGATGCGCCGCTCGTACTCCCGTCAGATCTCGACTCGTGGCAGCCGGGTCCGGTGTTGGCGGCACTGTTGGCGGCGGTCGATCCGGAGAGGCTGTCGGGGTTCGATCGGGTGAGGTGGCTGAAGGCGTCCCAGCGGATGGTCGATCACAGTCAAGCGCACACCTACCGGGCGATGACCGCCATCTCGGCTGCGTATCGGGTCGAAGACGACGATGTGGCGCTGTCCGAACAGGCCGCCGCCGCCGAGATCCGCGCCGCGTTGCGGCTCACCCGCCGCACCGCCGAATCCGAGTTGGGCTTGGCGCATGACCTGTGCACCCGGCTCCCCCAACTGGCACGGGCGATGTCACAGGGCAAGTTGGATCGAAGGCGGGCGATGGTGCTGGTCACCCATACCGATCACCTCCCGGTCGGCCTGGCACGCACGGTGTGCGACGGCCTGGTCGAGGAGGCTGGGCGGTGGACCACCGGCCAGTTGACCGAACGGGTCAGGAGG
>CAZCRP010000241.1:0-4803 GCA_964501055.1 uncultured Acidimicrobiaceae bacterium | reverse complement strand
GGTGGCGGCAGTGGCGGTGGCAGCCGCCGGGTCGTTGGCGGCGGTGACGGCTTCGAACGCGTTCGCCGCCACCGTCCCCGAGTCGGGGACGCTGCAATGGCGAACTCAGACCGGGATCGGATCGGGCCTCTACGGCGGTACGTCCCTCAACCTGTTCGTCAGCATGCAACAGAGCCTCATCTCGCTGTCCGACGAGCCGCTGTTCTACGCCACCGTGTCCAGTGCCGCCCCGCCCAACGAGGATCTCTACTGGAGGCTGATCTCGCTCGAGTCATTCGACGGCGAACACTGGGGGGTGGCCGGGAACCAGAGTTGGAACCGACAGGCCGCGGACCGGTGGGAGCGTCCCGACCTCACCTTCCAGGGCAACACCGTGCCCGTCGCCGCCCGCATCCACATCGCCGGGCTTCGTCAGTCCGTCATCCCCACGCTGTACTCCCCCTACGCGCTGCGCAGCGACGAAGACCTGATCCGGGAGGGATTCCGGGTACGCGAGGACGGGGCGATCGGTATCGATCTGCGGACCAACACCGGCTGGGAGTACGAGATCGAGGCCAACGTCCCGCTACCCGACATCGAGTACCTGGCCTCGAACGGCGGCGCCCTGTCGCCGATCTTCGCCGAGGCGGCCGAGGCCGGCGCATTCGACGGTGAGGCCCGTGGCACCCGCTTCCTCGACCGCCCGCACGACATCACCGACTACCTGGCGCTGCCCGACGACACCGCCGTCGAGATCAGGAACCTCGCCCGCACCGTCACCGCCGAAGGGACGACCGTGTTCGAGAAGTCGCTGATCCTCGAGGCCTGGCTGCGGGACCCACGCAACTTCTCCTACTCGACCGACGTCGACACCGGCCATTCGTCGCTCGATCTCGCCGCCTGGCTCCTCGACCCGGACTCCACCAACTACCGCACCGGCTATTGCGAGCAGTTCGCCACGGCCATGGGTGTGATGGCCCGCGCGCTGGGGATTCCGAGCCGGGTGGTGCTCGGGTTCACCCCGGGCGACGTGCTCCAGCAGCAGGACGGGTCCGAGGTGATCGTGGTCAGGGAGCGCAATGCCCACGCCTGGGTGGAGCTGTGGATGAACGCCCAAGGGTGGGTGCGGTTCGATCCCACCCCGCGGGCCGACGGCGTGAACAACCCGCTGCTGTCCGAAGTCGGTTTCGACCTGCGGGAGTACGTTCCGGCGCCGGCCGAGATCGACAACACCGGGTCGCCGGTGGCGGGGGGTGAGCGGCCCGAGCTCGGTCCGGAGCTCGATCTGTTCGGGGGCGACCCAACGCCCGACTTCGTCCCGCCGGCCGAGTTCAGGGTGCCGCTGTGGGTGCGGGTGCTGGCGGTGGTGTCGCTGGTGGTCGCCGCGGTCCCGGCCGGCAAGTGGGTACGCCGCCGGCGGCGGCTGGCGGCGATCCGCACCGGCAACATCGACGCCGCCTGGGACGAGATCGTCGATCGGCTGCGGGACCTGGGTGAAGCCGTTCCGGCGCACGAGACGCCCCTGGAAATCGCCGGACGGCATCACGCCGACCTCGTGCCACTCGCCACCCTGTACACCGCCTCCGCCTATGGCGGCCGGCCCCGGGGTGACAGTCGCCTGGCCTTCAGCCAGGCGGACATCCGCCTGTCCACTCGCTACGGGCGGTGGGACAGGGTGGTGGCGGGACTGCGTCCCAGTTCGCTCCGGCGACGCCGGCTGTGATCCGGCCGGGGCTCAGCCGTCGGCAGCCATCTCCTCGGCCACGTCGTCTTCGACCCGACGCAGCATCGCGAGGAACTCGCTGCGATCGAGTTCGAAGCGGCTGACGTCTTCTTCGACGGTCCGGGTGATCTCGTCGATCGCCACGAAGAACGCCAGCTGGCCCTCGCGGAGGGCGTCCATCAACTGACCGTCGTCACGCGCGATGCGGAAGATCGTCTGGCCGTCGGTCACGAGCTTCACCTCGGCGAGATGCCCGTCCATGTCGGCATTGCGCCGCAGGTAGTCCCACGCCCGCCGCACTCGTTGCAGCGACATCCCGTTGTCGAGGAGGCTCCTCACCACGCGCAGGGCGACGAGGTCGCGAAACGAATACAAGCGTCGCACACCCGGACGACCACCCGTCCCCTGGATCGTGGGTGACACAAGGTTGACCCGATCCCAGTAGCGGAGTTGATGATGCGTGCACCCGGTGAGTGACTGGGCCTGCTGGGCGGTGAATCCTTCTCGCAACGGAACCTCTCAATTGCTGCCTCGGACCGGGGGTGCACTGCACACACGACCGGTCAGACCTTCTCTGTGCGGTCCTCGGAGGCCCGAACGCCGCTCGGCGGAAGCCCCAAGGGGGCGTCACTCTAGTGGGGGCGTTTCAGCCGCGACGAAAGCGGCGGTACCAATTCGAAGATGACGCGTCCGACAGGCTCGGATTTCGCGCTCCGGACTGGATGCGGTTGCGGATCCCGTAGGCGAGGGCGGTGGCGGAGGCCACCATGACGACGAACCCGATCAGCGCCACCGGGGTGGAAGAGGTGAAGCTGGCGAGCACCGTCACCACGCCGACGATCAGGCCGACGAGCGGATACCTGATCCCGAAACGGCCGGAACGGTCGATGTTCCGGACGGCCAGTGCCAGGTCGGGATCTTCTTGGTAGAACTGTCGCTCGATCTCGTCGAGGATGCGTTGTTCGTTGTCGTCCAGTGGCATATTCGGGCCGTAGCTCCACTCGGCGATGGAGGTCCCAGTATACGTTCGACGGCGATTCAGCGAACAGGTCCCGGGGGGTGAAAATCTCAGCCCGGCGCCGCACTCGCCCGGCCGCTCAGCCGTCGGAACCCGCTCGGTCGTCCGCCCCCCGGCCCACGACGAACCAGATGGCGTGGACAGGGACGTCTCCCTTGTTGAACAGCCGGTGCGGGCGGGTGGAGTCGAACCCGATCGAGTCGCCGGCGCGGAGTTCGAACTCCTCGAAACCGATCTGGATCCCGAGGATGCCCGACATCACGTAGCCGTACTCCCGCCCGTGATGGCGCATCAGTGATTGGTCGGGCGTAGAGGTGCCCCCCACCTCGTAGATGGCATGGAGGAAGTCGATGCCGGGTTCGGTGGTGGCGGTCAGTTGTTCCCACCTCACACCGGACGCCAGGTCGATCGACTCGCGCTCGCCGGGATGGACCACCGGTCCGAAGGAGCCCACCGCCGGGTCGTCGGAGGCACCCGCCGCGCGGCGCGCCTTGTCGTCTCCGCGGATGAGGCTGTCGAGGGACACGTCGAGCTCGGTGACGATGGCGTAGAGGGTCCCCACCGACGGCTTGGACACGCCGTTCTCGAGCTGGGAGATGAGGCTCGGCGAGAGCCCCAGTCTCCGCGCCAGCTCCCGTTGGCTCAGCCCGGACTTCACCCGCTCCTCGCGCAGCCGGTCGCCGATCCCGTCGAGGCCTCCGTTTTCCTCTCCGATGCCGTGTTCGTCGATCACATCAGCATCCAGCCACCGTCGATGTACAGGTCGATCCCGTTCACCGAGCGGTTCTCGAGCAGGAAGACGGTCGCGTCGACCACGTCGGCCATCGTCGGAAGCCGGCCGGTGGGAGTCCGGCCGATCACGTGGTCGAGCGGCTTGCCGTCCCAGAACGGGCTGTCGCCCACGATGCCGGGGTGCAGCGCGTTGAACCGGATCGGCGCGAGCTGGGTGGCGAGCGCCCTGACCATCGCCGACACCCCGCCATTCACCGTCGTGACCGTCGTGGAACCGGGATACGGACGATCCTTCGCCCTGCCACCGAACAGCACCACCGAGCTGTCGGGCGACAGCCGGTCGATGAGCGTGTGCACGGTCTCGGTGTAGCCGACGAGCTTCATGGTGGTGAGACCGATCGCCGCCGGTAGCTCATAGTCGGCGATCGGGTTGTTGTCCCGGTCGATGGCTGCCAGCACAAGGCGCGACACCGGACCCAGATCGGCCAGCGCCGGCGCGATCCCGGCCGGTTCGGCGAGATCGAATCCGAGACCGGTCGCCCCTTCCCCGAGCTCGGCCGCCACCGCCGAGGCACGGTCCGGATCGCGTCCGGTGACGACCACCTCACGGCCGAGGTCGAGGTAGTGGCGGGCGACTTCGCGTCCGATGCCTCCGGTGCCGCCGACCACCAGCACCATGCCGTCACCCATGTCACCCATCCTCGCCACGCTCCTCACACATCCATCGCCGGCTCGTCGCGGCAGCCGACCGAATCGAGAATAGACGGTCGCCCTGCCACGATGTGCAGTGACGCTGAGCACCCCATCTGGAGTGAGGGATGGCGACGGGACGCCATGACGTGTGCATCATCGGATGTGGCCTGATCGGTCTGGCCGTCGGCCACCGCCTGCTGCAGGCTCGACCGGACATGGGCCTGCTGCTGGTCGAGAAGGAAGGCGAGGTCGCGGCGCACCAGAGCAGCCACAACAGCGGCGTCGTCCACTCCGGGCTGTACTACGCACCGGGGTCGCTCAAGGCGCAACTGGCGGTGGCGGGTCGACACGCCATGTACGAGTTGTGCGAGCGGGAAGGCATACCGTTTCGGCGCAGCGGCAAGATCGTCGTCGCCACCCGCCGTTCCCAGCTCCCTGCGCTCGCCGAGCTGGAACGGCGCGGCCGGGCCAACGGCCTGATCGGCCTCGAATCGCTCGGCCCCGCCGGGATCCGCGACCTCGAACCGCACGCCGCCGGGATACAGGGGTTGCATGTCCCCGAGGCGGGGGTGGCCGACTTCCCGCAGGTCGCGGCGACCCTCAAGGCGCCGAGGCGACCATCGTGGACGATGTCAGCTACGCCGGGGGCGGCACGTTG
>CAZCRP010000240.1:0-4803 GCA_964501055.1 uncultured Acidimicrobiaceae bacterium | reverse complement strand
CGATCACCTCGAAGCCGGCCCCCTCCAGCATCATCCCGACGAGGTTCTTGCCGATGTCGTGGATGTCACCCTTGACGGTGCCGATCACCACCTTGCCGATCGTCTCGGCGCCGGTCTCGACCAGGATCGGTCGCAGCAGCGACATCCCGGCCTTCATGGCGTTGGCCGCCAAGAGCACCTCGGGCACGAACAGGATGCCGTCGCGGAAGTCGATGCCCACGATTCGCATCCCCTCCACCAGCGCCTCGTTGAGGACGCGTTGGGCGTCCCACCCGCGGTCCAGCAGGATCTGGGTGCCCTCGGCGATCTCCTCGGCCATGCCGTCGTAGAGATCGTCGTGCATCTGCTCGACGAGTTCGTCATCGGTCAGAGTGGAGAGGTCCAGCTCTTCGTCGCTCATGTCGCCTCAAAATTGACGGGGAACGGTTTCACGATGCGGAATCGTGGCAGGCCGAAATCTACCTCCCTTCGGCGGTGCTGTCGACCATTGAGGCTGAATTTGTCGGGCTCATTGCCAGACGGGGTCTCCCCTCGGGTCCGAGTTCCACTCGTTCCGCTTCGTGGGACAACACCGCATGTCGGATCACAAGACGGCGTCGACCGATGCCTCGAACCGACGGACATGTTCCCGGGCGGCGGCGCCCGCCCCCTCGACGTCGCGGGCGAGGATGGCGGAGATGAGGACCCGGTGCTCTTCGACGTGGCCGGCGAGGTCGGGCAGCCGGTCGATGAAGAGATGCCACAAGCGCTGTGAGAGGTTGTGATACATCTCGGCCGTGGCAGCCAAGAACACGTTGTGGGCGGCGGCGTAGACCGTCCGATGGACCGCGGTGTCGAGATCGATCGGCTTGCGCGACCCTCGCTCCACGCGACCGAGCAGCCGGGTGAGCGCCGCCCGGTCGGACTCGGTGGCGCGCAATGCGGCGGACGCGGCCGCCAGCCCCTCCAACTCCTCGCGTACGTCGGTGATGAGCGCCAGGTCGCCGAGGTTGATCTCCGATGCGAAGGTGCCACGTCGCGGGTGGATCACGACGAGTCGTTGCATCTCGAGCCGGTGGATGGCGTCGCGCAACGGGGTGCGTCCCACGCCGATGCGTTCCATGAGCTCCGACTCGACCAGCGGCGCGCCGGGCGGGATCTCCAATTCGATCAGCAGACGCAACAGGGCGTCGTACGCCAGGTCGGCCTGGGACGAGGCTGCTCCGTTGGTCGCCGGCACGGTCGTCATCTCGAGTCACGGTAGTACGTCGCCCGGGCCTGAGCGACAACTGATAGATGACAGATATATCAGATGCGAGTAGTGTCCGAGCACACCGAGCGTAGAGGAGTCGTGTCATGGCCGAACTGCCTGCGAAGGCCGACGTGGTCGTCATCGGGGCGGGCATCGTCGGGAACTGCCTGGTCGGCCATCTTGCCGACCTCGGCTGGACGGACATGGTGTTGCTCGACAAGGGCCCGCTCCCCAACCCCGGCGGATCGACCGGCCACGCCTCCAACTTCATCTTTCCGACCGATCACAACAAGGAAATGGCGCTGCTCACACTGGAGAGCCAGCAGCAGTACGAGGAGATGGGCGTCAACACGCCGTGCGGCGGGATCGAAGTCGCCCGCACCGAGGAGCGCATGGAGGAGTTGCGACGGCGTATGACGTCGGCGACGGCGTGGGGGATCGAAGCCGAGCTGCTCACTCCCGCCGCGGTGAAGGAGATGGTCCCGTTCATCGACGAGTCGGTGATCCTGGGCGGATTCCACACGGCGAGCGTGTCGGTGGTCGACTCGCTCCGCGCCGGCACCCTCATGCGGGAGAAGGCGGTGGCGGCGGGAGCGCTGGCCGTGCATGCGAACACCGAGGTGCTCGACATCGAGACCGAGCCGACGCCATTCGGGCGGCCGCGCGTGACGGCGGTCGTCACCGACAAGGGGAGGATCGAGACGCGGCAGGTGGTGATCGCCTGCGGGGTATGGAGTCCCCGGATCGCCGAGATGGCAGGGGCCACGATCCCGTTGACCCCCGCCGTCCATCAGATGGCCGACGTCGGACCGATCGACATCCTCCAGCAGACCGGCAACGAGATCGGCTATCCGATCGTCCGCGACATGGACACCTTCATGTACGAACGGCAATCGGCGGGGTCGATGGAGGTCGGTTCCTATGCCCACCGGCCGATCTTCCACCGGCCAGACGAGATCCCCTCCAACGACGAGGCGGCGTTGTCGCCGACCGAGATGCCGTTCACCCAGGACGATTTCGACCCGCAACTCGAAGATGCGCTCGAACTGATGGGCGAAATCCTCGAGACGGCCGAGATCCGCTACGCCATCAACGGCCTGCTGTCCCTCACGCCGGATGCGATGCCGGTGCTGGGCGAGACGGTCGAGGTCGAGAACCTGTGGTCGGCGGCGGCGGTGTGGATCAAGGAAGGTCCCGGCATCGCCCAACTCGTCGCCGAGTGGATGACACACGGATATCCCCACATCGTCGATCCACACGGCTCCGACATCGCCCGGCTGTACGAGTACGAGCGCAACGTGCATCACATCGAGACCCGGGCGGCCGAACACTTCAACAAGACCTACGGCATCGTCCATCCTCGCGAGCAGTGGGGGACACAGCGCGGGATCAATCACGCTCCGTTCCATGCTCGCACCGAGTCTCTCGGCGCCGAGTACTTCGATGCCCGCGGTTGGGAGCGGCCTCACTGGTACCAATCAAACTCCGATCTGGTGGAGCGATACGAGGTGGAGGACCGCCCGCACGAGTGGGACCGGCGCTGGTGGTCGCCGATCATCACTGCCGAGCACCTGCACATGCGCGAGCACGGGGCGATGATCGACCTGTCGGCGTTCCAGATGTTCGAGGTCAACGGTCCGGGGGTCGTCGACTACATCGAGCGCATGACGGTCAACAAGTGCGATCGTCCGGTGGGCAGCGCCATCTATACGCCGGTGCTCGCCCCCGGCGGCGGATTCCGCTCCGACCTCACGGTGATGAGGATCGGCGAGGATCGGTTCCGCATCGTGACCGGTGCCTTCGACGGAGGGCGCGACGAGTACTGGTTCCGTCGCAACCTGCCGGCCGACGGGTCCGTGCAGTTCACCAACTTGAGCTCGGCCGTCACGACGATCGGGCTGTGGGGCCCGCGGGCCGAGACGGTGGTGGCGGGACTCACGGAGACCGACGTCGGCCTCGATGCCTTCCCGTACGGCACCACGCGGGAAGTGCTGATCGACGGCCTCCCCACCCGCATGCTGCGCATCTCGTACGTGGGTGAGAACGGGTGGGAGATCACCGCCCCGATCCCCCACGGCCTGCGGCTGTGGGACACGCTGTGGGAGGCCGCCAGCTCACATCAGATCCGTCCGGTCGGGGCAGGCGTCTACGGGACGACCGGCCGGCTGGAGAAGTGCTATCGCCTGATGGGATCCGAACTCGAGTCCGAGTACACCCCGATCGAAGCCGGCCTCGCACGGCCGCGGGTCAAGGAGGCGGATTTCATCGGCAAGGACGCCTATCTGAAGGCGCGGGAAGAGGAACCAGCCGCCGTGCTGTGCACCCTGACGGTCGAAGACCACACCGATGCCGCCGGCTCTCCCCGCTATATGACCGGTGGCAACGAGCCGATCCTCACCGTCGGCGGGGAGCGGATCGTCGATGCCAAGGGGAGGGTGTCGCGGGTCACCAGCGCCGGGAACGGGCCCTCCCTCGGCAAGTACCTGCTGATGGCGTACCTTCCGCCCGAGCACGCGGCGGAAGGCACCGAGCTGCGGGTGATGTACATGAACGAGCTGTTCCCGGTACAGGTGGCCCGAGCGGGTTCGACACCGCTGTTCGATCCGGACGACGCGCGGATGAAGGGCTGACATGCGGGTTCTCGTGTGCATCAAACGGGTTCCCGCTCCCGGGGCGCGGATCGTCGTCGCCCCGGATGGTCGTTCGCTCGACACCGCCCACCTCGGATTCACGATGAGTCCGCACGAGGAGTGCGCGGTGGAAGAGGCCGTGCGGATCGTCGAACGCGAAGGCGGCGAGTCCACCGTCCTGACTCTCGGTCCGTCCGAGTCCGAGGAGCAACTGCGGTATGCCATCTCACTCGGGGTCGCGAGGGGCGTGCTGTTGCGCACCGACGGTGGGGACTGGGACCCGCAGCAGACGGCGGCGTCGATCGCCGCAGCCATCGAGGCGATCGAACAGCGCGACGGTGCCTTCGACCTGATCCTGTTCGGCAACGAATCCGCCGACTCGGGGGGATTCCAGGTCGGGATCCGCGTGGCACGGGCGCTGGGGCGTCCGGTCGTCAATGGTGTCAAGGGCATCGAGTTCCACGGCACGGAAGTGGCTGCCAGACGTCCCTTCGAGGGAGGCTTCGAGGAGTATCGGGTCCCGCTTCCGGCGGTCTTGGGGGTGAAGGAGGGGCTCAACCTCCCCCGCTACCCGACCCTGAAGGGTCGGTTGGCCTCGAAGAAGGCCGACGTGGAGCAGGTCGAGCCGACCGGGTCACCCGGCGGGCTGCGCATGATCGGGTTCGAGCCACCGCGCGAGCAGGTGACCGAGACCGTGGTGCTCGGCCATGGACCGGAGGCGGCGCCCAGGGTGATCGAGATCCTCGTCGAAGCGGGGGTGCTCTGATGCTGCTCGTCGTCGTCGAGCACGACCGGGGGGTGATGGCAGAAGCCGCCCGGGAAGCGCTGACCGCCGGCCGGGAGCTCGCGGCGCGGGTGGGCGTGGCGATGCAGGCCTGCACGGTCGGAGAGATCGCCGACAGCCTGGCGACCGAGGTGGCGTCATACGGCGCGGCGGTCGTC
>CAZCRP010000239.1:0-4804 GCA_964501055.1 uncultured Acidimicrobiaceae bacterium | reverse complement strand
GATCACCTCCCTGTCCGTCCGGGCGCTCCCTCGAGCGAAGAGGTGACCGGCCCGCTCCCCCAGTGCCCCCCGGAGGACCGAGAGGGCCTCGGTCAGCCGGTCGGCCTCGGCCCCGCCCGGCCTGTCCTCGCCCAGCCTCGACCCGAGGATCTCGGCCGCCGGTTCGAACTCGCCGAGGCGCACGAACAGGACGGCGAGGTTGCGCAGCGCCACGCGCATCCGGATGAGGTCTCCCCGCTCATCGAATCGAACCACCGTCGACTCGAACAGCCGCAACGCCTCGGCCGGGTCGCCGTACCTCGCCAGGACCGTGGCTCCTGCAGAACGGGCGACACCTTCGAGGAGCACCGCGTCGCTTCGCATCGATCGCTCTGAGGCGTCCTCGAAGAGGTGCATCGCCCGTTCAGGGTCCGAGTCGAGGACGATCTCACCCTCGCAGTAGCTCGCCCATCCCCGCAGGATGTCCGAGCCTGAGCGCTCCGCCTCCCTCCGCAGCTCGGTCAGCGACTCCAGCGCCGCCTCCCGATCGCCTCCCAGGGCGTGTCCGAGGACCACCAGGTGGAGGCCGGTCGACAGTTCCGGCGTCCTGCCGAGCCTGCGTGCGTGGTCGACCACTTCTCGGCCGCGCCGGACGACGTCGGCGAACCGCCCCTCGTAGAGCGCGATGTCGCCGAGCAGTTGCAGCGCCCGCAGCGTGCCCGGCCCGAACGGCACCTGGTCGAGATACCGGTTGCATCGGTCGCGGGCGGTCTCGAGGTCCCCGCGCTGCAGCGCGGCGACGGCTGCCATCGGAAGAGCCTCCACCGCATCCGCTGCGTCCGTTCGAATGATCCGGTCGGCCCACTCGGCGATGTCCGCCCGCAGACGTTCGTAGGCATAGGGGAGGAGCGCAGCTGGGATGCGGGACGCCAGAGCGAGGTCACCACGATCGAGCGCCCGGAAAGTGGCGGCGCGCAGGTCATCGATCGCCTCGTCGAGCGACAGATACCAGGAGGCCTCGTCCGGACCGAAGAGGCGAGTCCCGCTGTGTTCCGCCACTCCGGCGAAGTGCCAGCCGTGCCGCTCGACACCCGCGAGCCATTCCCCACCGCCCCTCTCTTGACAGCGCTCGCGCACCGTTCTCAGAATCCGGAAGCGGCCCTGCCCCGAGTGTTCGACCAGTGATCGCCTCACCAACTCCGCCAAGGTGTCTGCGGCCTCGTGCTGGTCACGGTCGCCGAGCACGTCACCGGCCGCCTGGACGTCGAACGGACCGACGAAGGCGGCGAGGCGAAACATCGCCCGCCGCAATGTCGGGTCGAGCGCATCGAGCGAGCTGTCGACGATGTTTGCCACTGTCCGATGGCGATCGGGCAGGGTCCGATCAGCGCTGGACAGCGCCGAGACCCGCTCTGTGAGCATGCGTCTCGTCGCCCGCAGCCCCACCGTGGCGGCACGGGAGGCCGCCATCTCGATCGCCAGTGGGAGCCCATCCACCGCCGCCACGATCGCATCGACTTCCGACGCATCGAGATCGGACTCGCCACCGCCCGCCTGCCGGTAGCGGTGTGCGAAGAGACTCGCGCCCCCCTTGTCGGCGTCCAGAGCCCCGAGCCGGAAGACCCGCTCGGCCGGTATCCGAAGCGGTTCGCGAGAAGTTGCGAGGACTCGGAGGTCGGGACAACTGCGAATCAGCCGATCGACCAGCGGAGCCACGGTCTCGGCGACGTGCTCGCAGTTGTCGAGAACCAGCCCGGTCGGCCGGACCTGCAGAAACGCCTCCAGCGTGGGCACGAATGGCACGATCAGCGGTGCCCCGACCGCCCTCGCCATCGCCGTCACGGCGGCCTGGCCGTCGTCGACGGATGAGAGGTCACACCAGCGGAGCCCGCCCGTTGCCGCCACGGCCCTGGCGAGGGTCGTCTTTCCGACTCCGCCCGGACCCACGATGCTGACGATGCGCTCCGTCGCCGTCATTTCGGCCAGCGAGGCCAGCTCCGAGTCACGGCCGACGAGCAAGGGGAGACCGCGGTCCAGTCCGAACCCGGCGGACGGAGACAGCAGCAGATCCTCGAATGCCGCCAGCTCCGGTGAGGGTTCGAGGCCCACCTCGGTCAGTGCCTCTCTGCAGCGTGTCAGGACACGGATCGCCTCTGGACGGCGCCCGGCACCCGCCAGCACCTCCGCCATCCTCCGCCACCAGGCCTCACGTAGCGGGTCCCGTTCGACCATCACCGAGAGCCGGGCGATCGCATCCTCGGTCAACCCGGCCGCCACCTCGGCCTCCACGGCGGCGGCGTCGAACCGATCCCTCACCCCCTCGAGCCGGGCGCGCCAGCCCCGGAATGCGTCGACATCCCCCAGATCGCCCAACGGGCGCCCCCGGAAGCGAGCGGCGATGTCTGCGATGTCGGGGGCGGTGAGGCCGCGTTCGATGAGACGGACGACCTCGTCGGCATCGGTCTGATGCGGGGCGAGGCGATACGAACCGTTGTGGCCCTCGATCGCTCCGGGGCCGAGGGACGCCCGCAGGCGTGAGATCTGAGCCTGGAGCGACGCTGCCGCGGCAGGTGGCGGCGCCTCGCCCCAGATGACATCCGCCAGCGCATCAGCGGCGACGGCCTCGGGCCACCGCAATGCCAGAAGTGCGACGATCGTCTGCTGGGTCGGTGTGAGCCGTACCGGGGATGCGAACACAACCGCCTCGACGGGCCCAAGCAGGCGGATCTCCAACATCGGCCGATGGTACGCCCGCAACCCCTCCGCAAGCCGGCCGCAAGCGCGCCCGGGTATCTCCCCCCGACGGCGCGAAGGCGCCACCAACCATGAGGAGAACTCCGATGACAATCACCGCGGAACAATCGGCCCACACCACCGACGCACTCGTCGAGCGCCTTTTCGGCTCGGTGCTCGGGACACTCGACGTGATGAGCGTCTACGTGGGTGAGAAGCTCGGCCTCTACGCCGCCGTGCGATCGGGTATCGGCACCCGCGACCAGGTCGCCACCGCCACCGGCGTCCATTGGCGGTACGTGGGCGAGTGGCTCGACCAGCAGACGGTCAGCGGCATACTGACCGTCGACGATCCGGCTCTACCCGCCGCCGACCGCAGGTACCGGCTGCCCGACGGACATGCCGAGGTGCTTCTCGACGGAGACAGCCTCGCCTACATGTCTGCGTTCGTTCGCATCATCGCATCGTCGGCCATCCGGCTGCCCGACTTGATCGCGTCGTACCGGGAGGGCACGGGGGTCAGCTGGGCGGATTTCGGGGATGACACCAGGACCGGTCAAGCCGACATGAACCGGCCCTTCTTCCTGCACTCGATCGGAGACGACTGGTTCCCTGCCATCCCCGACCTTCACGACCGCCTGACGGCGGGCGCACGGGTAGCGGACATCGCCTGCGGGGAAGGATGGTCGTCGATCGCCATCGCCCTGGCGTATCCGGAGGTCAGGATCGATGCCTTCGACATCGATCTTCCGTCGATCGAGGCCGCCAGACGGCACGCAGAGGACGCCGGGGTGGCGGATCGAATCACGTTCCATCACGCCGACGCGGCCCATGTCGTCGCCCCCGCGGTCTACGACGCCGTCGTCGGATTCGAGTTCGTCCACGACCTCCCGTCGCCCGTCGACGTGCTGCAGACGATGCACTCCATCGCCAAACCCGACGGGATCGTGGTCGTGATGGATGAGAAGGTCGGCGATCGGTTCACCGGAGCAGGCGACGAAGTCGAACAGCTGATGTACGGGATCTCGATGTTCCTGTGCCTGCCCGACGCCATGGCCCACCAGCCGTCCGCCGCCACCGGTACGGTCATGCGCCCCGAGACGCTCCAGCGCTACGCCGTCGAGGCCGGGTTCTCCGGCATCGAGGTCCTCGATGCGGAGGCCGATCTGTGGAGGTTCTACCGGCTCGTGCGATAGTCGTTACCGTGCCGGTCATGCCATTTCAGGAGATCGGCGACCGGATCTTCCGGCGCCGCTACGAGCGGCTCGATCAGAACATCGGGGTGATCCTCGGAGCGGAGTCGGTCTGTGTGATCGACTCCCGCTCCAATCATCCCGACGCCGACGAGCTGCGCTCCGAACTCGCGCAGCTGACGTCCCTGCCGGTTCGCTTCCTCATCAACACCCACATGCACTGGGACCACACGTTCGGCAACGCCCGGTTCGGCGAGGCGACCATCGTGGGCCATCACGACTGCCGGCGGCGGCTGGTGGAAGAGGGCGAGGATGCCAGGAGCGAGTTGCTGCGGGCCGACTGGGTGCCGCCGGAGTGGAGGCCCGCCTTCAGGGAGGTCGAGATCACCCCGCCGACGGTGACATTCGTCGAACGGGTCGAGCTGCATCTCGACGACCGTCTGCTCGACCTCCGGTATCTCGGCCGGGCTCACACCGACAACGACATCGTCGTGATCGTCGACGATGTGTGCTTCGCCGGCGACCTCGTCGAAGAGGGGGCACCGCCCTCGTTCGGTGATTCGTACCCGGACGAGTGGGTGGGCACGCTGGATCGGCTGCTGGCGGAAGTGCCTCCGACCGTCGTTCCCGGGCACGGTGACCTGGTCGACCTGGACTTCGTGCGGGCGCAACGCGATGACATCGAGGAAGCCGTCCGAGCGGTCGCAGAGGGCCGGGAGACCGGTCCGTGGTCGGCCGACGTGATGGCGGCGGTCGCGTCCCGATTGCCGTCGCGCTGAAGCCCCAGTCCCCCCTCCCCGGCCTACGGCCGGTACTCCCCCCGCAGGGGGGAGAAAGGAAAGAATCTCTCCCTCCGCAGGGGGGAGACAGCCTCGCCGCAGGCGAGGCAGAGGGGGGCG
>CAZCRP010000238.1:0-4818 GCA_964501055.1 uncultured Acidimicrobiaceae bacterium | reverse complement strand
CGAGGCTGTCTCCCCCCAACACTCCCTCGCTGCGCTCGGTCGCGAGGGGGAGAAAATGGGGTGGGGCCTGCTCCCTTCGGTCGCGAGGGGGGGAAATTGGGTGGGGCCTGCTCCCTCGGTCGCGAGGGGGAGAAATGAGATTCTCTCCTCAGGATCAGAACAGGGCCGACGCCAGCTTGCGGCGATAGTCGGATACGAGGGCGTGGTCGTTGCCGAGCAACTCGAAGAGGTCGAGCAGCGACGTGCGTGCCGCTTCTGCGAGGTCGCCGCGGCCGGCCACGATGTCCACGAGGATCTCCATCGCGTCGGCTACGTCACCGTTCACCGACAGCGCCTTGGCGTAGGCCAGCCGGTCGGCGTCCGAACCGGAGGCCGCGGCGGCCGCCAGCGACTCCAGATCACCCGCGCCCCCGAACAGCCTGGCGGCGGCCTCCATCCGCTTGACGTCTTCGGAGCGTGGAAGTCGCCCGAGCACCTCGAGCGCCCCTTCGGCATCGTCACGATCCAGGAGGATCGTCGCCAAACCCAGTCCGGCGGCCTCGTGGGACTGGTCACCGTCGAGCACCGAGCGGAACCCGGACTCGGCCGCGACCACGTCTCCCCGCTCGAGCGCCGCCTCGGCCTGGGCAGTGAGCAGATCGTGTTCGGTCGGGACCAGCGATTCGATGAAGGCACGCACCTGTGCTTCGGGCAGCGCACCCGTGAAGCGGTTGACTGCGGTGCCGTCCCGGAAGGCGATCACCGTGGGGATTCCCTGCACCCCGAACTCACGGGAGAGCGCCGGATTGCTGTCGACGTCGAGCTTGGCGAGAAGCCAACTCCCTTCGCTCTCGTCGGCGAGACGCTCGAGGACCGGCCCCAACACCCGGCATGGCCCGCACCAGGCCGCCCAGAAGTCGACGACGACGGGTCTCCGCCTGCTCTCCTCCAGCACGGTGGACGCGAAGTCGGCTTCGGTGACGTCGATCTTGGTGGGCGTCATCCCGGCAATGTACCGCGGACCCGGGGCCAAGTCCGGTGGGCGGTATGCTCGCCGGGCGTCGCCTGGAATCGAGGAGCAGGATGCACCCGTTCGGCCGAGTCCTCACCGCCATGGTCACTCCGTTCACCTCGACGGGTGCGGTGGACCACGAAGCTGCCTACCGCCTGGCCAGGCATCTGGTCGACAACGGCTCGGACGGCTTGGTCGTCACCGGCACGACCGGCGAGTCGCCGACCCTCGCCTTCGATGAGAAGGTGGCGCTGTACGCCACCGTGAAGCAGGCCGTCGGTGAGCGGGCGAAGGTGGTCGCCGGCACCGGCACCTACGACACCGCCGAGTCCGTCGAGCTGTCGCGGCGAGCGGCCGACGTCGGGGCCGACGGGTTGCTGGCCGTGACCCCGTATTACTCGAAGCCGGAACAGCGCGGGTTGGTCGCCCACTTCACGGCCATGGCGGATGCCACCGACCTTCCTGTGATGCTCTACAACATCCCCGGTCGGACGGCGCGTCTGATTGAGATCCCGACACTCGCCGAACTGGCCACGCATGACCGGATCGTGGCCGTCAAGGACGCCGTCATGGACATCGACCACACCTCCGAGGTGTGCCGAACGATTCCCGAGCTCGCGGTCTACTCCGGCCAGGACTCCTTCACCCTCCCGATGATGGCGGTAGGGGCGCGCGGAGTGGTGTCGGTCGTGAGCCATCTCGCCGGTCGGCAAGTCCGGGTGATGGTCGACGCCGCGCTTGCGGGCGACATGGCGGAGGCTCGCCGTTTCCACCAATTGCTTCTCCCACTGTGTTGGGCATGTTTCCTCGAGTCGAACCCGGGACCGGTACGCTCCGCGCTCAACCGTTGGTGGGAGCCGGTCGGAGCACCGCGCCTTCCGGTGCTCGACGCCACCAGCGAGACCCTGGCGGCCATCGAGGCCGCCCTCATCCATCTTCAGGAGCATTCATGAGCGTTCGTGTCACCTTCCTCGGTGGTCTCGGTGAGATCGGCCGCAACTGCGCCGCCATCGAGATCGAAGGGAGGATCTGCCTGGTGGATGTCGGGCTCATGTTCCCCGAAGAGGACATGCTCGGCGTCGACCTCGTCTTCCCTGATTGGTCGTGGCTCATCGAGCGACAGGCGGACGTCGAGTTCGTGGTGCTCACCCACGGTCACGAGGATCACATGGGTGCGCTCGGGTATTTCCTGCGCGACATCAACGTGCCGGTGTACGGCACCAAGCTGGCGCTGGAGTTCTGCAAGGGACGGATCGACGAACTCGGGATCGAGGCCCAACTCCACGCCGTCGATTACGGCGAGTGGAAGAAGCACGGGCCCTTCCGATTCAAGCTGGTCCAGGTGAGCCACTCGGTCCCCGACGCCGCCGGGATCGCGTTCGACACTCCCGAGGGACTCATCGTCCACTCGGGCGATTTCAAACTCGATCCCACGCCGATCGACGCGCATCCGACCGATCTCCCGACCTTCGCCGAGCTCGGCAAGGAGGGGGTGCGGCTGCTGCTCTCGGACTCCACCAACGCCGAGCAGCCCGGCTTCGTGCCGTCGGAGTCCTCGCTCGGCGAGCCCATCAGGGACATCGTGCGCGACGCACCGGGCCGGGTGATCGCCGCGTGCTTCAGCTCACACATCCACCGGGTGCAGCAGATCGCCGATGCAGGTATCGCCGCCGGGCGCAAAGTGGCGTTCTTCGGCCGCTCGATGCACCGCTACACCGACGTGGGTCTCGAGCTCGGCGTCCTCGACGTCCCCAAGGACAAGGTCGTCGACATCAAGGAGCTCACAGATCTTCCTGCCCACCAGCAGCTGCTCATCACCACCGGCAGCCAGGGCGAGCCCTTCGCCGCCCTCTCGCTGATGGCGCAGGGCAGGCACAGGTTCGTCGATCTCGAGGACGGCGACACGGTGCTCATCTCCGCGACGCCCATCCCCGGCAACGAACGCGCGGTGTCGAGAGTCATCTCCCGGTTGACGCGGCGAGGGGCGCGGGTCTTCCACGGCCGCAATGCCCCGGTGCACGTGTCGGGACACGCGGCCCGCGACGAGCTGCTCACGTTCATCAACGTCATCCGGCCGCACGCCTTCGTCCCGGTGCACGGGGAGTACCGACATCTCCGTGCCCACGCCGACCTGGCCAGGCAGATGGGAGTGCGCAAGGTCGACGTGCTGGAGGACGGCGACGCGGTGGTACTCGACGGAGACCGAACGATGGTCGAGCGGCGAGCGGTGCCGGCGGGATACGTCTATTTCGACGGGGCGGGTGTTGGCGACGTGAAGCGCGGGGTGCTGCGCGACCGATCCCGGCTCGCCGATGAGGGGGTCGTCGTCGTCACGGTCGGGATCGAACGGTCCGGCGGGGCGATCGTGTTCGGCCCTGACCTCGACAGCCACGGGCTGATGGATGAGCCTGAGTCGATCCTGAGCAAGGCGGCCGAAGCCGTGCGGGCGGAAGTCGAGAAGCGGGCGGCGGACGGCACCTTCGACCACGCGGCCATGCAGAACGCGGTGCGCCAGGCTGCCGCCACCGTGATCCGGGGCGAGACGACCCGCAAGCCGGTGATCATCCCCGTCGTTCTCGAGATATGACCCGATTCATCGGCGCGGGCCTCGGCCTGCTGCTGCTGGCGGGGTGCGGCGCGCCGTCGGCCGTCGAACCGTATCCGGGGGAGCCGTGGGTCGACGCCGTGGGCGAGACGGTGCCACCCGAGGAGGTGGCGCTCTACGCCGACGACTGTCCCGGTCGTGAATCAGCGGCCTTTCTCGAGGTCCGGTGGCCGCTCGTCCCGGTACCGGGCGTCGAGGAGGAGCGTCGTCTCTATGTGCGCGACCCGGAAAGCGTGATGCCCACGACCCGACTGCTCGCCCCGTACGACCGGGCGAGCGCCCTGCCACGCGGTGCCCGCTTCGCCGGCCTCACGAGCGGGCCGTTCCAACTCTGGGCCGCCGCGGACGATGCGATCTACCTGTATCTCGTGGACGGAACCAGGGTCGAGGCCCTGCCGCGGGCGCTCGACGACCAGTTGTCGTGCCCATGACCGGGCTCCTGGCGAGCTGCTCGCGCGCTCCGCGCGAGGCTCGCGCGGAGAGTCACTGCATCCTCCCGGGCGTCTGATAACGTTGCTCCCACATGGCCAAGAAGACTCCCACCCGGCGGGGAACCACTGGGCGGAATCGGGTGTCCTCGAAGCGCACAACCAGACGTCCGAAGAGCAGCGCTCCCAGGAGGGAACGGACCACCGTCTCGCTGGCAAGGGTCCGGACCTACCTCAGGGAGAGGCTGGGCGGCCAGGCAGACGACGTCTGGGGCCTGATCCTCATCGTCGCGGCGACGATCGTGATCCTCTCGTTCTTCGGCCAGGCCGGACCGACGGGCCGCTGGGTCGACATCGCCCTCACCTGGCTCTTCGGGGTGTGGGCCTTCGCCATCCCGCCGATCCTCGTCGGGATCGGGCTCGTGCTCGCCCTCGGACGTCGCAGCGACGGAACGGGCCGCCTCGTGCTGGGAGCCGCCGCCGTGTTCGTGGGATCGCTCGCGATGTTCCACCTCCTCACCGGAGCCGTGTCGCTCGCCGGCAACGTGGAACTGGTCGAGAGTCGCGGGGGAGCGGTCGGATCGCTGCTGGCGTTCCCGCTGCGACGGCTGCTCGGCACGTGGGGTGCGTTCGTCATCCTGGCGGCGGTGATCGCCATGGGTGTGCTCGTCGTCACCCGGACCTCGGTGCGGGAACTGGTACTCGCATTCGGCGAGATCTTCACCTCTCCGCGTCGCTTCGCCCGGTCGGCCCGCACGGCCGGCGCGGCGCGCGTGGCGGCCGCCCACGCCCGG
>CAZCRP010000237.1:0-4836 GCA_964501055.1 uncultured Acidimicrobiaceae bacterium | reverse complement strand
GGGCCTCGGAGGTCGTCGTCGACGGCGACCCCGAGGCAGAGCTGGCGTTCAGGTTCGCCGCCTTCCATCTCATCGGGTCAGCCCCGCCGGCTGACACCGGGGCCGGGATCGGCGCGCGCATCGGCGGGTTCGGCTACCGCCACCACGTCTTCTGGGACACCGACATCTTCGTCGCCCCCTATTTCGCCGTCACCCAACCCGACCTGGCCCGAGCCCATCTCGGCTACCGGCACCGCGGCCTGCCCGGCGCCCGCCGCAAGGCCGCCCAGTACGGCAGGGAGGGCGCCTTCTACGCTTGGGAGTCGGCCGGCTCGGGCGACGAGGTCACGCCCGTGTGGTCCTCCCCCATCTACGGCGAGCCGGTGCGGATCTGGACCGGGGAGATCGAGGAGCACATCACCGCCGACGTGGCCTGGTCCGCCGATCACTACTGGCGGTGGACCGGCGACGACGACTTCCTCGTGGCGGAGGGTGCCGAGATGATCTTGGACGGCGCCCGCTACTGGAAGAGCCGGATCGAGCCGGAGGCTGACGGGTTCCACATTCGCAATGTGATCGGCCCTGACGAGTACCACATCCACGTCGACGACAACTTCTACACCAACCTGCTCGCCGCCTGGCAACTGCGGATGGCATCGACGGTGGTCAGCCGGCTCGACCAGCTCCGGCCAGGGTACGCCGACCGACTGCTGACCGACCTGGGGCTGACCAGGGACCAGGTGGCCGAGATGCTCCGCGACGCCGACCGGGTGGTGCTTCCCCGCCGGGCCGACGGCGTGTGGGAGCAGCACGCCGGTTTCTTCGACCTCGAGACGATCGACCTCGCCCGGTTCGAGCCGCGGGTGCACAGCCTCTACGACCTGCTCGGCGAGAGCCGCATGCAGCGCTCGGCGGTCATCAAACAGCCCGATGTCCTGATGGCGATGACGCTGCTACCCGTCGAGTCGGACCGTCGCCGGGCGGCCCACGCCAACTGGGAGTACTACGAGCCGAAAGCGGATCACGGCTCGTCGCTGTCGCTGGCGTTCCACGCGCTGCTGGCAGCCCAGATGGACGACCCCGACCTGGGATACGAGCTGTTCCGGCGGGCGGCCGCCATCGACCTCGAGGACTCGATGGGCAACGGCTCCGACGGCATCCACACCGCCTGCCAGGGCGGGCTTCTCATGACCGCCCTCTTCGGCTTCGGCGGGCTCCGACTGGAGGAGTCGGGTCCCGTGACGACCCCTCGCCTGCCCTCGCACTGGCGTTCGATGTCCGCCTCGTACGTGCATCACGGAACGCTTCACCCTTTGGAGGTCTCACGCTGACCGAACCGGGACCGCATCGGGTCCCCGGGCAAGAGAAAGGAAACGGACATGCAGAGAAGGAGATGGCCACTGATCCTGGCGTTACTCGCCATGACACTGGCGGCGTGTGGTGGGGGGGACACCGCCGCCACGGACGGGGACGAGACGACCACCACCACTGCCGCGCCGACCACGACCACGTTGTCGGAGACGACAACGACCGTGGTGGCGGGGTCGTTGGAGGGGGTCTCGCTCAAGCTGTGGGGCTGGTCCTCGTCCGACGCGGAGAATCAGGCACTCTCGGACCTGGTCGCATCGTTCAACGACGAGACCGGAGCAGCGGCAGAGTTCCAGCCCCAGCCGGAGTATGACGCCACCCTCCAAGCCGCGCTCGCCGGCGGCGTGCCCCCCGACGTGTTCTACGTGGACAGCTTCAAGCTGCCCGACCTGGCCAGCGAAGGCGTGCTGGCGTCGATCCCGGACGGGGCGGTCGACGGGCCGAGCGACATCTTCCCGTCGCTGCGCGAGGCGTTCACCTACGAGGGCACGTGGTACTGCCCGCCGAAGGACTTCTCGACCCTGGCCCTCGTCTACGACCCCGCCGCGCTGGAATCGGCCGGCGTGGACGTGCCGACGACCTGGGACGAGTTGGCCGCGGCCGCCGAGGCGCTCACCACCGGCACAGCCGCTGAGGCGGCGGCGGGCACGGCGACGGTCGGCCTGACGATCGGGGTCGAATACCCCCGGTGGGGTGTCTTCCTGTTCCAAAACGGGGTGGCGCTCACCGACGACGCAGTGACCGAGGTCACCCTCGACAACGACCAGGCCCGCGAGGCTCTCCAGTTCATCGCCGACATCTACCAGAACGGCCACGCGGTGAAACCGCAGACGGTGGACGCCGGGTGGGCCGGTGAGGCGTTCGGGCAGGGGAAGGCGGCCATGACGATCGAGGGCAACTGGATCGTCGGCTACCTGGAGGACGTGTTCCCGGATAGGGAGTACGCCGTCGCAGAACTGCCGGTCGGTCCGGTCGGTCCGGGGACGTTCGCCTTCACCGTCTGCTACGGCGTGCCGGTCGATGCGCCCAATCCCGACGCGTCATGGGCACTCGTCAACTATCTCACGAACCCGGAGGGGGCGTTGGCGTGGACCAGTGCCTTCAACGTGATGCCCGCCCGCCAGTCGGTGGCCGACGATTGGCTGGCTCCTCGCCCGCATCTCGCTGCCTTCATGGAAGGGTCGCAGTACGCCAGGCGATGGGGCTTCAAACCGGGCGCCAACGACCTGGTCGGCGTGTTCAACGAGATGGCCGAGGCCCTGATCGTCGGCGACGTGACCGTCGACGAGATGATCGAGGAGGTCGTCGACGCCGGCGCCAGCGTGCTCGGCCGCTGACATCGGATGTGGGGGGCGGGGCACCTCGCTCCGTCCCCCACCACACACCAGCGAAGGGAGGATGGGATGACGACCTCAGTCAGGGATCGGGTCGGCGGCCGGATCCGCCGGCGACGGGGGAAGGCACCCGACCCGCTCGCCAGTCGGGCCCGGCTCGACCGGCGTGAGGGGACGATCGGCTGGGTGTTCGTGGCGCCGGCGCTGATCGGACTCGTCGTCTTCCTGGTCGTCCCCATCCTCATGACGGTGTGGGTGAGCTTCACCGACTGGTCGGGCATCACCCCGCCGCTCGAGTCCGACCTGATCGGCACCGCCAACTACGAGGACTTCCTGATCGACGACGGTCTCCGCCGCAAGGACTTCGCCCGGGCAGTGCGCAACAACTTCTGGTACGTGGTGGGAGTGGTCCCCGCGCAGACGATCATCGCGTTCGTGCTGGCGGTGATCCTCAACCAGAGACTGCTGCGAGGCAAGGGGTTCTTCCGGACCGCCTACTACTTCCCGTCGATCACCAGCTCGGTGGCGATCACCCTCATCTTCATGTTCCTGTTCCAGACCCGGGGCCTGATCAACTCGGTGCTCCCGTTCGAGAACATCAACTGGTTCGACAACTCGAACGGTCTGATCCACAACCTCTTGGGGGTCTTCGGCGTCGACCAGGCCCCCGGATGGCTGAAGGGGGAGGTGTTCTCGCTCGAGCTGTGGGAGTGGATCGCAGGCCCGAGCGTGGCCATGACCGCCATCATGGTGCTGGTCACCTGGACCACCGTCGGGACGATGATGCTCATCTTCCTGGCCGGCTTGCAGAGCATCTCGCCGTCCATCGAGGAAGCGGCGTTGGTGGACGGGGCCTCCGGCCTGCAGCGGTTCTGGGGGATCACGGTGCCGATGATGAAGCCGACCATCTACTTCGTCGTCACCCTCGGCTTGATCGGCACCTGGCAGGTGTTCGACCAGATCTACGTCGCCACCTTCGGTGGGCCCCGCAAGGCGACGATCACGCCGGCGTTCTGGATCTACTTCCAGAGCTTCAACAACAACTCGGCCGCCCTCGGCGCGGCCATGGCGGTGGTCCTGTTCCTGATCATCATGTCCTTCGACTGGCTCAAGCGGCGGGTCGTCGAGGACACCGGGGAGGTGTGAGCGATGGCCCGCGAGCAGTCGATCCAGGTGAGAGAAGGGGGCACGGCCGCCACGGTCAAGCGGATCTTCGGCTACACGGCTCTGATCTTCTTCGCACTCATTTTCATCTACCCGTTCGTCCTGACGATCACGAGCTCGTTCAAGTCGCTCCCCGACATTCAGGCGAACCCGGTCGCGCTGCTGCCGTCAGCCGAGTACGGGGGAGCCACCCTGGAAGGCATCGCCCGGCTCAACTCCCAGCAGATCAGGTTCCCGCGCTGGGCGTTCAACTCGGTGGTCACCACCGCGTCGGTGGTGCTGTTGCGCATCGCCTTCGACACGACCGCCGGCTACGCCCTCGCCCGGCTGCGCTTTCCAGGACGGCGGGCGGTCTTCACCCTGGTGGTGGCGGTCATGGCCGTGCCCGGAGTGGTGCTGCTGATCCCCAAGTTCCTGGTGATGCGGCAGTTGGGGATCCTCAACACCTATGCCGGGCTGATCCTCCCGTTGTCCTTTGACGCCTTCGGCATCTTCCTGATGAAGCAGTTCTTCGAACAGCTCCCCCGCGAGCTGGAAGAGGCGGCGGCGATCGACGGGGCGTCGACATGGGAAACCTTCCGGCACGTGATGATGCCGCTTGCCACCCCGGGTCTGATCGCCCTGACGATCTTGTCCACTCAGGGCGTGTGGAACGAGTTCCTCCACATGCTCATCGCCGCCCCCTCCGAACCCAACCTGAAGACGCTGACCGTCGGACTGGCAGGCATCCGGGGTGCGTTCGGGGAGGCGCCGCCGTGGAATACGGTCCTGGCCGGATCGATCATCACCACGATCCCAATCGCCATCATCTTCTTCACCTTCCAGCGCTTCTTCGTCCAAGGAGTGGCCGCCTCCGGAACGAAGGGCTGAGCCGTGTTCATGTTCGTCTTCACGTAGCCACGCCGGGTCGTGAGCGAGTGCGGAGGGGGCCCCTCCCGATCCCGGCGTCAGCCGGTTGCGAGACGGGCGTCCCGGATGACGGCGACGGTGC
>CAZCRP010000236.1:0-4840 GCA_964501055.1 uncultured Acidimicrobiaceae bacterium | reverse complement strand
GCTCGACGCCCACCTCCCCCGGTTCGAGGTTCTCGATTCGACGTCTCGCCTCGGCCACCATCGCCTCGGCCGTCACTTTCATGCACACCTCCGACTTCGCACATGCACCTGAAGCTGGCGGCAGTCGCTCGGAGAACACTGCAGAGCTGCTGGAGATCAGTGAGTTCCCAGCGAACTCCCAGCGACTCGGGTCATCGTCGGTGCGTGGAAACGACAGCCAATCCGGCCCCGAATGGGGTAAAACTCCGTGTTGTGGAGTTCCGGGCGCTCGGTCCCCTCACCGTGGAAGTGGATGGACGCCCCCTGAAGCTCGGCGGTCCCCGCCAGCGGATGGTCTTGGCTGTGCTGTTGAGCCGCGCCAATCACACGGTCTCCCAGGACGCCCTCATCGAAGCGGTGTGGGCCGGAGCCCCCCCGGAGGCCGCCAAGGCCACGCTGCAGAGCTACGTCTACGGCCTGCGCCGGGAAATGGGAACCGCCGCCATCACTCGTCATGGAGACGGATACCGGGTCGACGTCGACGCTCGCTCCTTCGACGTGCTGGCGTTCGAACAACTGGTGGATCGCGGCCGCCGCCTCCTGCACGCGGATCCAGCCGCCGCTCGCTCGGCCCTAGGTGATGCCCTCGGGTTGTGGTTCGGGACCCCCTATGGCGGCCTCGACGACAGCCCCGTGGTGGCCGATGAGGTGGCCAGGCTCGACGGGCTGCGGCTGGTGGCGGTGGAGGCGAGGATCGATGCGGATCTGGAGAACGGGAACCACACCGCCATCGTGGGAGAGCTGGAGACGCTGGTGCGGGAGCACCCCTTGCGGGAGAGGTTCCGGGCCCAGCAGATGCTGGCGCTCTACCGCGGCGGCCGCCAGGCCGAGGCGCTGAGGGCGTATCAGCAGGCGCGCACGCAGCTCGCCGAGGAGTTGGGCATCGAACCGTCGGCCGAGTTGCAGGAGCTCGAGCAGCAGATCCTCGAACAGGCTCCGGCGCTCCGGTCGGGCGCCAAGGCCGTCACGGAGCACATGGTGTTCCTGTTCACCGATGTGGAGGGGTCGACCCTGCTGTGGGACGTCGATCCATCACTCGCCCAGGCCGCGATCGACCGCCAGGACGAGATCATCTCCCGCGCCGTCACCCAGCACGGCGGATCAGTGTTCAAGCGCACCGGCGACGGCCTGTACGCCCAGTTCGCCGCCACCGAGCAGGCAGCGCGGGCGGCGACCGCCGCCCAGACCGAACTTGCCGCCTGGGACTGGGGCGAGACGGGACCGGTCAAGGTCAGGATGGCGATCGTGGCGGGTGAAGTCGAGGTGCGGGGGGACGACTTCTACGGTCACGTGCTGCACCGGGCCGCCCGGATCCTCGGGATGGGTCACGGTGGCCAGGTTCTCCTGTCCGAACAGGTGGCCGAGGACCTCGGAGAGGCGACGGCGAGCCGGTCGCTCGGCGAGTACCGGCTGCGAGGGATGGGGTCGCCCGAGGCCATCTACCAGTTGGTGCTGCCCGGGCTTCCCGACGAGTTCCCACCACTCCGCACCGATCGTCCGCTGCCGCCGACCCTCGGCGAGGGCGGCGGGCGCACCGTGCGGGGCTACGAGCTGCGGGAGCCGCTGGGGCGGGGCGACTTCGGGGTCGTCTACCGGGCGTACCAACCTTCGGTCGGCAGAGAGGTGGCGGTGAAGGTCATCCGTCCCGAGTACGCCAACCATCTCACCTTCGTGCGGAGGTTCGAGCGGGAGGCGCAAATCGTGGCCCAGCTCGAGCATCCGCACATCGTCCCGCTGTTCGACTTCTGGCGCGATCCGGACGGCGCGTACCTGGTCATGCCGATCATGCGGGGCGGCAGCCTCGCTGATGCGCTGCAGCGAGGAGGATGGAATCTGGGACCGGCGCTGCAGCTGCTCGATCAGGTCGGGGGGGCGCTGGCGTATGCCCACCGTCGCGGCGTGTTCCACCGCGACGTCAAGACCGGAAACGTGCTGCTGGACGAGGAGGGCAACGCCTACCTGTCCGACTTCGGCATCGCCACGCGCCTCACGGACCCGACCGATGTCCCGGTCACCTCGTCGTTGCCGTTCGTCCCCCCCGAAGAACTCCGCGGCGAACAGCACACGTCGCGCTCCGACGTATTCAGCTTCGGAGTCCTCACGTTCCACCTGCTGACCGGCATCACCCCGGCAGGACGCCTTCCGCTACCGCCCCTGGACGAGGCACGGCCCGGACTTCCCGCCGACTTGGCAGCGGCGGTGGCCCGGGCGGTGGCCGAGGATCCCGCCGATCGCTTCGAGCGAATCGACGACTACCTGCGGGCGGTGCGCCAGGCTGTCGGCGCCGACGTGGTGGCGGCCGCACCCGTCGGCGCGGCCTCTACCTCCGAGCCCGCTCGCAATCCGTACAAGGGGCTCCGGGCGTTCGGGGAGGCCGATGCCATCGACTTCCACGGCCGGGCGGCATTGGCCGACGAGCTGCTCCGAGCGGTCGCCTCTCACCACCTGGTGGCGGTGGTCGGCCCGTCGGGGAGCGGCAAGTCATCGGTCGTGCGGGCCGGACTGTTGCCTGCAATTCGAGCAGGCGGCATCCCCGGATCGCGGCATTGGCTGCTGACCGACATGTTCCCTGGCTCCCATCCGTTCGAGGAACTGGAGGCGGCGCTGCTCAGGGTGGCAGTGGATCGACCGTCCGGGCTGCTCACCGACCTGCTGGAACCGAACGGCTTGATGCGCGTGAGCAAGCAGATCTTGCCCGGCGACGACTCGACGCTGCTCATCCTTATCGACCAGTTCGAGGAGCTGTTCTCGTCGGTCCGCTCCGAAGCCACCCGGCGCCTGTTCCTCGACAACCTCACCACCGTGGCCTGCGATGACCGCAGCCGGGTGCGGATCGTGCTGACCATGCGGGCCGACTTCTTCAACCGTCCGCTCGAATACGGCGAGTTCGCCGAGGTGCTCGGGCACGGGATGGTGACGGTCGGCACTCCCACCAGGGACGGGCTCGCCCAGGCGATCGCCGCCCCGGCGCGGGCGGTGGGTGTCGACCTCGAGCCGGGGCTGGTGGGCCGGGTGATCACCGACGTCGAGAACCAGCCAGGCGGTCTGCCGCTGCTCCAATATGCCCTTACCGAGATGTTCTCCCGCCGGGAGGGCGACACCCTCACCATCGCCGGCTACGAAGCGACGGGCGGGGTCCTCGGCGCCCTCGGCCGCCGAGCCGAGGAGCTGTATGCGGGAATGTCGGATTCGGGTCAGGAGGCCGCCAGACAACTGTTCCTCCGCCTGGTCACGGTCGACGAGTCGTCGGCCGACACCCGCCGCCGGGCGCGTCAGAGCGAATTGGGGAGCCTCGACGTCGACCAGGAGGCGCTCGACACCGTGGTCCACAACTTCGGGGCCTTCCGGCTGCTGTCGTTCGACCGGGATCCGGTGACGCGTGGTCCGACCGTCGAGGTGGCCCACGAGGCACTGCTGCGGGAGTGGACTCGCCTGCGCGGCTGGATCGAGGACGAGCGCGAGTCGCTGATCCTGGCCCGTCGCCTCAGCCTCGCTACCCAGGAGTGGATCGATGCGGGGCGCGATCCGAGCTTCCTCTTGCGGGGAACGAGGCTGGAGCAGGCTGCGCAGTGGAAGGAGACGGCCGCCGTGGCGCTCACGGCCGAGGAGGTCGAATACCTCGACGCCAGCACCGAGCAGCGCGATGCCGACCTGGCGGCGGCGCGACGTCGGCGACGCAGGCTGATCATCCTGCTGTCGGTCGGACTGGTGGTGGTGGCGTCGCTGGCGCTGGTCGCCTTCATCCAGCGGGGAGTGGCGGAGCGGGAGGCACGGGACGCCCGAGTCAGGCAGCTCGCCGGAGAGTCGATCCTCGCCTTGGACGCGGACCCCGAATTGGCCATCCTGATCGCGCTGGAGGCGGTCGACCTTTCCCGGCAGGCCGGAGCGCTTCCACTGCCGGAGGCCGTCGGCGCACTGCAGCGTGCCTTGCAGACCTCTCGTCTCGTGACCCGGATCGAAGCGGGCGTCTTCCCCGCGAGAGCAGGAGTCATCCTCAGCCTCTCTCCGGATGGAGAATGGCTGCTGACTCACGACACGCCGTCCGACCTCGTGATCGTGCCGCTGTCGGGAGGGTCACGGACTGTGTTGCGGGCACCCGACCCGAGTCTACGCGCCTTCCGAGCAGCGATAGGACCCGACGGACGATACGTGGCAGTCGGTTTCGTCGCGCTAGACAATTACCTCCTGCCAGCCTTTCCTGACCAGCCCGATGTCGTGATCTTCGACGTCTCCACCGGCGCGGAAGTGCAGCGATTGGCCGTGAGCGGAGGTGCGCACGGGCTCAAATTTCACCCCGACGGAGAGCGCCTGGCCATCGTGTCCCTGTCACACATGTCGATCTGGGACTGGTCGGCGGGTGTCGAGCTGGCTCGCCTGAGTGTCGACACCAACAAGGACACTTTCCCGGACTCCATCGCCTTTCTCGCGGACGGAGAGACAGTGGTTGCCCCGATCCAAGGCGTCGGGCTCGTTTTCTTCGACGCATCCACGGGGGCCCAGACCGATGTCGTGCCGGTCGAGGAGATCGGTTTCGTCTTCTCTGTCGATCCGAGCCGCACCCGCGTGGCGTTTCTCTCAGGTGACCGGCTCCAGGTTTACGACACCGTCTCGCCCGGTCAGGTCCGTGACATCGGCCCGGCCGACCCGCTGGTGATCGCGTGGAGCCCCGGGGGAAGCCTCCTGGCGTACGCCGGCTTCGACCCCACCGTCTACGTCGTCGACGTAGCCACCGGGACAGTTGTCCGCAGACTGTCCGGGAGCCGCGACAACGTCTTCGGAGTGACCTTCCTCGATGATCAGC
>CAZCRP010000235.1:0-4847 GCA_964501055.1 uncultured Acidimicrobiaceae bacterium | reverse complement strand
CGTTCGTTCGGTCCCGGTGCTGCTCGACGGCTACGTGACCACTGCGGCGGCTGCCGCGCTCGGGACCTTTCTCCCTGGCAGTCTCGATCACTGCCTGGCAGCCCATCGATCACCCGAACCGGGGCACACGAGGCTGTTGCACCGGTTGGGGTTGGAACCACTGCTCGATCTCGAGATGAGGCTGGGAGAGGGAACCGGGGCACTCGTAGCGCTGCCCGTCGTGCAACTCGCCGCGGCGGCCGTGGTCGATGTCGCCACCTTCGACGAGTGGGGATTGCGATGACCGCCGCCTTGGTGGCGTTGGCCTTCCTCACCCGCGTACCGGTCCCCGCCCGGGTCCAAGCCGAACCGGAGCTCGCTCCGGCGGTCAAGTGGTTCCCCGTCGTGGGGGCGGTCGTCGGGGGGTTGGCCGGAACGGCCTACCTGTTGCTGTCGGCGCTGCTGCCGGCGTCGGTGGCCGCGGTGATGGCCGTCGCGCTGGCGGTGGCCATCACCGGCGCGTTCCACGAAGACGGTCTCGCCGACACCTTCGACGGCCTGTCGTCCGGACGCAGCGTCTCGCGCCAGCTGCAGATCATGAAGGACTCCCGCCTGGGCACCTTCGGCGCCGTGGCCGTCGTCCTCGTTCTCCTGGCGAGGGTGGGTCTCGTTGCCCACCTGGATCCAACCTGGGCGACGGTGGCCGCCCTGGCGTGGGCGCATGCGATGGCGGCGGCGGTGGCGGTGGCGGTGATGACGGTTGCCCGACCGGCGGCTCAGGGTCTGGCGATGGCGTATCTCGCCGACCTGCGGCGGTGCCCGGCGCTGGTGTCCGTGGTGACGACGGCGGCGGCCGGCTGGTGGGTGGTGGCGTCCCTGTGGGTGGCACCGGTCGTGGTGGCGATGGGGCCGCTCCTCGTGCTCTGGTGGGCGAGACGGCGGATCGGCGGAGTCACCGGTGACGTGCTCGGCGCCATCCAACAAGTGGCGCTGGTGGGTGCGCTCGTGGCCGTCAGCTCGTGACTGTTGAGCTGACACTGGTGCGTCACGGCCGCACGTCGTGGAACGCCGAGCACCGCCTCCTCGGCTGGACCGATGTCCCTCTCGACGAAGTCGGCGAGCGACAAGCCACCCTGCTGGGCACCATGCTCTCCGGCGGGTTCGACGGCGTGTGGTCGTCTGACCTCGTCCGTGCCCTTGCCACGGCCCGCCTCGCCGGGTGGGAACCGGTGGCCGATGCCCGGTTGCGTGAGATCGACTTCGGATCGCTGGAGGGGAGGAGATGGGACGAGCTCAACCGCGCCCACCGGGAGGCATTGGCGAACTTCGACGGGTTCCGCGCGCCCGGCGGCGAATCGGCGGCGGCACTCCTCCGGCGGGTCACAGACTTCCTCGACTCGCGCCCGCCCGGCTCGCATCTGGTGGTCACCCACGGCGGTGTGATACGCGCCGTGCTCCGGTCGTGCGGAGTGACAGAGGCGTTCCCTTCCCCTGGGACCCTCTACCGGGTCGACTGGACGAGCAGGAAGTCGCTCAGCGGTCAGACTCCGACGACGTGAGAGCGCCGCTCCATGAGCACGACGTTGTGCCACTTGTCTTTGAGCTGTCCGATGCGCTCGCGGATCCCGACCACGCGGAATCCGGCCGCTTCGTGTATGTGCACACTGGCTTCGTTCTCTTCGAAGATCTGAGCCTGCAGGGTCCAGAAGCCGGCATCCTCCGACTGGGCGACCAACGCTTCGAGCAGCTTCTGGCCGATCTTCTGGCCGCGAGAGTGCGCGGCGACATAGATCGACAGTTCGGCCACGCCGCCGTACGCACAGCGGCCACTCACCGGTGTGAGCGCCGCCCACGCCACCACCTCGCCGTTCTCCTCGGCGACCATCCGGCACGAGGCGAGATGCGCCGAGTCGAAGGCCATCCAGGATGGGGCCATCGTCTCGAGGGTGGCGGTTCCGGTGGCGATGCCGTCCTCGTAGATGCGGTGGATGGTTGGCCAGTCGGTGGGGGCCATGGGCCGGACTGATGGCATGATCGCCATCAGGATAGGCGCCGTCCCGGCACACCTCGACGGGCTGTGGCGTTGACAGTGGCCGGTCGGGTCGGGGATGATGGGGCCGTGGCGCGACTGGAGAACCTCGTTTTCGGGCCGGTGGTCGACGTGATGATCGCGTACGGGGTTCGGATCGAATTCCTCGTCCCCCTCGTGGCGGTGCTGTCGATGGGGGTCGGGATCCTGTACTCCCGCTTCGGCGGCCGCTCACGCTGACGCGGGTCGACTCTCTCCTGGCTCGACCTTCACGTAGCAGTCGATGAGGCGCGAGAACGGCTGCCACTGCCAGCCGTACTTGGCAGCCAGCGCCTCCTCCGCCGCGACCGCGTCGGCCCCTGCGAGGATGGTGGCCGAGCCGGGCAGGTATTCGGAGCGTTCCAGACCGCGATAGTTCGAGGCGGCGAACCGCACAACCGGATTAGCCCGGATGCGGCGTGCCTTCCCGGAGTCCCCGTGCGTGCCGAACACGAAGCCGTCACCTGTGGGGGCGAACCACACCGGTGTCGACACCGGCTCTCCCGTGCGCCGAAAAGTCTGCAGACTGACGAACCGCTCGCCGGCCAGGGGTTCGGCCTGGCCTGTCACGTGCGACGGGCGGCGGCCAGTTCGAGGAGTTGACGCGCTCCTTCACCCATCACCGCGAAGCGCTGATCGGCGGTCTGGCCCCGCAGCCACCGGATGTAGATCTGCTGCAGCACCACCGCCAGTTTGAAAGTCCCGAACACGACGTACCAATGGACATCGGTGAGATCGAACCCCGCCTTCGCCCCGTAGCGTTCGATGGCCTCGCGACGCGGCATCCACCCCGGAGTGAACGTCGGCATGGTGTTGAGCGACGAGGGCGCCTCGCCCGGGTCGTACCACACGGACATGAGCGTGCCCAGGTCGGCGAGGGCGTCGCCCCGCGTGCACATGTCCCAGTCGTACACCGCCACGCACCGACCAGGATCGTCGTGTGCCACCGCCAGGTTGTCGAGGCGCCAGTCGTTGTGCAGCAGGGTGGTTGGTCCGGGAGGCGGGAGGTGGTCGATGAGCCAGGTGGCGAGCTCGCTGGCGAGGGCAACCTCCTCGTGCTTGGCCTTGTCCCAGCGGGCGGTCCATCCGGTGACCTGCCGCTCCATGAAGCCCGCAGGGTGGCCGAGCTCGCCGAGCCCTGCCTCCTCCGGGTCGACGTGGTGGAATTCGGCGAGCGTGTCGACGACGACGGTCGAGAGCGCGCGGTTGGATTGCGGATCCTCGCCGCCTCCGAACTCGGGGGGGACGACTCCTTGCACGACCACGCCGTGGCGGCGCTCCATGACGAAGAACGGTGCGCCGATGACGGATTCGTCCGCGCAGAACAGATGCGCCCGCGCCGCCTTCGGAAACGCCCGCCACAGCGTCGACAACACACGGTATTCCCGCGCCATGTCGTGAGAACCGGGAGCCACCGGTCCCAGCGGGGGCCTGCGCAGCACGTATTCGTGGGCGTCGTCGCCGTCGCCGAAGCGCAGGAGGTATGTGAGGTTGGCCTTGCCGCGGGAGAATTGGCGCACCGACAGCGCGGCGTCCGATCCCGCCAGCCTCCCCCGCAGGTACTCGCCGAGACGTGCGACGTCGAACTGCTCGTCGGGTCTGACCGCGATGTGCTCGGGGACGGGCTGCTCGCTCACGAGGCGGGAGGCTACCCGGCAGGCCGGTACCCTCCGGCCCCAGTGACCTCCAAGCTCCTCATCGACCCTGCCGCGGTGGAGCCTGCCGACTCCTACAAGCTGCTGATCGGTCTCGTCGTCCCGCGCCCGATCGGGTGGATCGGCACGCGGTCGCCCGACGGGGTCCGCAATCTGGCGCCGTACTCGTTCTTCAACGCGGTGGCGGCGACGCCCCCCACCGTCCTGTTCGCGCCGCTGACCCAGTCCGGCCGCCACAAGGACTCCCTGCGCAACGCGCAGGCGACGGGGGAGTTCACCGTGAACATGGTCTCCTTCGACCTCGCCGCGCAGATGAACCTGACGTCGGGCCGGTATCCGCCCGACGTAGACGAGTTCGAACTGGCCGGGCTCACTCCGGTGCCGGGAACGGTGGTGGCGGCACCGTTGGTCGGTGAGGCGAAGGCGAACCTCGAGTGCCGGGTCAGCCAGTTGGTGCCGGTGGGTCGGCCGCCGCTGGACACGACCCTCGTCATCGGCGAGGTGGTGGCATTTCATGTGCGAGAGGACCTGGTGGAGGACGGGAGGGTCGACCAGGACGGCCTGGACCTGATCGGGCGCATGGGAGGGCCGAACTACACCAGGACCCGGGAAGTGTTCGGCATGCATAGACCCGACTGACGCCGCCGGACGCCCGCCCCAGCGCCGTTCGCCCTCCGGGGGCGAGTGGACACGCCGCCGTACACTCGCCTGAGTGCTCTATCTGGCTGATCCTGCCACGCTCGCCGACCAGCTCCCCCCAGGGGAGCCGGCCTATCGCGCCAACCAACTCCGCGAGTGGCTGTATCGGCGGCCGGTGCTTCGCACGGAGGAGATGACGAACCTCCCGCAGGCTCTCAGGGAGCATCTGACGGGCCAGCTCTGGCCATTCGAGGTGGACGTCGAGCAACAGGGCGACGGCGGCCGGACCGTCAAGTGGCTGTTCAGGGCAGCCGACGGGGTCGGCATCGAGGCGGTGCTGATGGGATACGCCGACCGGGTGACCTTGTGCCTGTCATCCCAGGCGGGCTGTGCGCTCGCCTGTACGTTCTGCGCCACTGGCCAGTTCGGCTTCGAACGGAACCTCGAGGCAGGCGAGATCGTCGCGCAGGTGGCGTACGCAAAGGCGTTCCTCGCCCGCCACGGGC
>CAZCRP010000234.1:0-4868 GCA_964501055.1 uncultured Acidimicrobiaceae bacterium | reverse complement strand
CGAGCTCGACCTGGCCCGGAATGCCGACGTCGCCCTGATCGGCATCGGCCTGCCGGGAGTCGGCTTCGCCGAGACGGTGGTCGCATCCTGGTATCGGGGCCGGGAGATGCCCGCCGCGGTGGTGTGCGCGCGTCTCATCGACGGTGCCGGGATCGAGCCCGAAGGGCCGCTCCGCGAGCAAGTCATCGCCCTCGAGCTGGCCGAGCTCCGGCGTATCCCGACCGTGATCGGTGTCGCCGGCGGTGCCGAGAAAGGCCGAGCCATCGCCGCAGCCCTACGCGGCGGGCTCGTAGATGTGATCGTCTGCAACCGGTCCGCCGCGGCGGCTGCCCTCGACCATGCAACCCGAGGAGATCGCCATGCCACGTCGTGACCCCCGTTCACCCGCCGACGCCGCCTCGACCCTCGCCGGCATGTGGACCATCCGCCGGTTCGAGGAAGGGCTCGAGGAGCTTTTCGCCCGCGGGCTGCTGCACGGAACGATGCATCTCTCGATCGGCCAGGAGGCGGTGGCCGAAGGTGCCTGCGCCGCCCTCGAAGATGGGGACTTCATCACCTCGACCCATCGCGGGCACGGTCATGCCCTCGCCCACGGAGCGGACCCGACCCGGATGATGGCCGAGCTGCTGATGAAGGACACCGGCTACTGCCGGGGTCGGGGAGGCTCAATGCACATCGCCGACGTCGCCAAGGGCAACCTCGGTGCCAACGGCATCGTGGCCGGCTCCATGACAATCGCGGCCGGGGCGGCGCTCACCCAGAAGATGCGTGACACCGGCAGAGTCGTGGTGTGCTTCTTCGGCGACGGCGCCGCCAACGAGGGCTCGTTCCACGAGGCCCTCAATCTGGCCGGTGTCTGGGAGCTACCCGTCATCTGGTTGTGTGAGAACAACCAGTACGGCATGTCCATGGCCCAGGACGAGTCGACTGCGGGCGGTTCAGTGGCGCGGCGGGCCGATGCCTACGGCATGCCGGGCATCCGGGCAGACGGCAACGACGTCGTCGACGTCTTCGAGAAGACCCTCGAGGCGGTCGAGAGGGCGCGCTCGGGCGAGGGCTCGAGCCTGGTCGAGTGCGTCACCTACCGGTATCGGGGTCATTCCAAGTCGGATCGCAACCTCTACCGGACCCAGGACGAGATCGAGGACTGGCGCTCGAACCGCGATCCTCTCGTGCGCTACGAGGGAATAGCGTTGGAGAGAGGACTGATCGACCAGACCGGCATCGAAGCCGCCCACGAGCAAGCGAGGGAGACGATCCGCCACGCCATCACCGAGGCGTTCGCCCAGCCCGACGCCACCGTCGACGATCTCGTGGGGGCCGCCTATGCCTGAAACCACCTCATATGGCAAGGCTGTGACCGCCGCCCTCCGATTGCTCCTCGCCGAGGATGACCGCGTGTTCATCGTCGGCGAGGACATCGGGGTCTACGGAGGCGCCTTCGGCGTCACCGACGGGCTCCTCGACGAGTTCGGCGCGGACCGGGTGAGGGACACTCCGATCTCCGAAGACGCCATCGCCGGGATGGCGGTGGGGGCGGCCATCACCGGCATGCTCCCGGTGGTGGAGATCCAGTTCTCCGACTTCTTCGTCAACGCCATGGACGCCGTGGTGAACCAGGCAGCCAAGCTCCACTTCATGTACGGCGGCAACGTCGAGGTGCCTCTGGTGATCCGGGCCCCGGGCGGAGGGGGCACCGGTGCCGCAGCACAGCACTCCCAGAGCCTCGAAGCGTGGTTCGCCCACGTGCCGGGTCTCAAGGTCGTCCTCCCCGCTACCGTGCAGGACGCCCACGACCTGTTGCTCGCCTCGGTGCTCGACCCGAACCCGGTGATCCTGCTCGAGCACAAGCTGCTCTACAAGACGGAGGGCGCGCTCGAATCGCGGGAACGGATCGCCGACACCCCGGCCCGGCTCGGTGAGGCCCAGGTGGCCCAGGAGGGTACCGACCTCACCATCGCTGCCTACTCGATCATGACGGTGCGAGCGATGACGGCGGCCGAGGCACTGGCCGACGCCGGCATCTCCGCCGAGGTGGTGGACCTCCGGACCGTCCGGCCGCTCGACATCGGCACGGTGCGCCGCTCGGTCAAGAAGACCGGCCGGCTACTCGTCACCCACGAGGCCCCCACCCCGGTCGGAGTCGGCGCCGAAGTCGTCGCAGGTGTCGTCGAATCCGACGCCCTCGATCACCTACTCGCGCCAGTCAGACGGGTGTGCGGCCGCGACATCCCGATGCCTTACGCCAGAACGCTGGAGCGCGCCACCATCCCCCAGACCGAGGACATCATCGACGCCGCCAAGGAACTGTTGAAGGCATGAGCGCAGTCCGCGAAATCCGGCTACCGGCCCTCTCGGCCACCATGGAGGAGGCGACCCTGCTCTCCTGGAAGGTGGCGGCGGGCGACGAGGTGCGGGAAGGGCAGGCGATCGCCGAGGTGTCGACCGACAAGGTCGACATGGACCTCGAGTGCCCCTTCACCGGCGTGATCCAGGAACTCTTGGCGGAACCCGGCGACGTCGTGCCGCTCGGCGGAGAACTCGCCACGATCGCAACCGAAGCCGAGGACCTGCTCAGCGGGTTGGCACTGGGAAGCGAGCCCGGGACGCCGGCGGTCCCCGAGGTGAGCGATCGCGAGGAGGATGTGGAGCAGAGCGCGGCCGAAGAGCCCGCCAGATTCGAGATCGGCGCCGCCTCGCCTCCGGCCCGGAAGCTGGCTCGCGAGCTCGGCGTCGACCTGTCCGAAGTCGAGCCCACCGGGGTTCGGGGGCAGATCACGCCTGCCGACGTCAAGCGCTTCGTCGACTCGCGAACCACGCCTGCCGCGGCAGCCAGCGATTCATTGAGCAACCGCGAGGCCGATACCCTCAAGTCTGAGCAATCAATGGGAGTCGACGAGGCCAGAAGCCTCGCGGTCAGACGTGCCACCGCCGAGATCATGGGCCGGACGGCGGTAGTCCCTCAGTTCACCCTGTGGCGCACCCTCGTGCTCGGCCGGGCGGCCGTCCGCAAGGGCGCTCAGAGTTGGACGACGGTGATGGCCTGCGCCCTCGCCGAGGCCCTGCGCCGACATCCCGAGCTCAACGTCCGCTGGGACGAGGAGACGCGGACGACGGCACCCTTCGACGCGGTCCGGGTCGGGCTGGCGGTGGACCGTCCCGGAATCGGCCTGGTGGTGGTGGCGGTGGCCGACCCCGACCTCGTCGACGTCGACTCCGCCGACCGGATGGTGCGGGGTGCCGCCGATCGGGCCAAGACCGGCAAGCTTCGCCCCGACGATCTCGCCCAGGCCTCCCTCACGCTCTCCAACCTGGGGGGCTTCGCCGTCGACCGGTTCACCGCCTTGCTGTTCCCCCCCCAGCCGGCCATCGTAAGCGTCGGGTCGATCCGCATGCGCCCGATCGCCACCGCCGACGGAGCTCTCAAGGCCGCCCTCACCTGCGACGTGGGGCTCACGGTCGACCATCGAGTGGCCGATGGCGCCGAGGCCGCCAGGTTCCTCGACACTTTCGCCACCGTCCTCGAACAGGGCTAAGCGACGAGCCTGTATCCGGGCGCTCGTGGGGCAAACCGCTCCGGCCACCGGTCCGTCTCGTCCCAGGTCGCGCCGTCGAGGTCTGCGTCCTAGAGGAGGGCGCCGGTCAGATCGGCACCACGAAGGTCGGCGCCGAGCACATCGGCCATGCGCAGGTCGTCCTCCACCATGGTGGCGCCCCCGCAGGACGGTCCCGTGCAACTCGGCGCGAACGAGGGGCACCCAGGCGAGATAGGCGTCGGACAGATCGGTGCCTGCCAGACGGACCCTGCCCCAGCGGAGACGGCCAATGCCCGTCGGCGAACCGGCTCATCTGACCTTGCGATCGATCGATCTCAGCGGAAGAACGACGTCCCCGGAGTACCGCCCCTCGGACCACGAGGCCGGTGAGGTCGAGCTGCCCGATGCTGAGGTGGGACAGGTCCCTCCGCCCCCTCTTGGCGGCGAGGACCTCGCCGAGGTCATCGTCTCCATCACACTTCCGTGAGGATCTCCCGGACCTGCGCGGGTGAGGTGGCGCGCAGGCACCGCGCCGCCAGGGCGCGGCAGTCCTCACGCGACAGTGTACGCACGCGCGCCTTCACTATCGGCACCGCGGGGGGATTCATCGACCACTCGTCGAGGCCGAGACCGAGCAGCACAGGGGCGGCGACCGGGTCCCCGGCTAGCTCGCCGCAGAGCCCGACCCACCTGCCGTGGGCATGGGCCGCCTCGACTACCGCTCTGATAAGGCGGAGCACCGCCGGGTGGAGGGCGTCGGCCATGGGCGCCACCGAGGGATTGGATCGATCGACTGCGAGCGTGTACTGAGTGAGGTCGTTGGTGCCGATCGAGAAAAAGTCGACGTGGGGAGCGAGGAGGTCGGCGGTGACGGCCGCCGAGGGGACCTCGATCATGATCCCGATCTCGAAGTCGCCGGCACGCTCCAGCCCGGCGGTGTCGAGTTCGGCCGCCGCCGCCATCACCGCCGCCCGGGCCGCGTCGACCTCGGCGAGGGAGGCGACCATCGGGAACATCAGCTTCAGGTTGGCGCCGATCGCGGCCCGCAGCACCGCACGAAGCTGGGTCGCGAACAGCTCGGGTTCCGCCAGGGTCAGGCGGATCCCCCGCTTGCCCAGGAAGGGGTTGAGCTCCACGCCGACGTCGATCCCGGGCACCTCCTTGTCGCCGCCGACGTCGAGGGTGCGGACGACGACAGGTCTGTCGCCGAACACCTCGAACACCCGGCGATACGCTTCGTACTGCTCGGCTTCGTCCGGCGGCGTGGCCCGGTCGAGGAAGCGGAACTCGGTCCGGAAGAGCCCCACACCCTCGGCGCCGAGTTCGTCGGCC
>CAZCRP010000233.1:0-4882 GCA_964501055.1 uncultured Acidimicrobiaceae bacterium | reverse complement strand
ACGACGGATCGAAGGCGACGACCGCCCTCGGTCTGGAGTACCGGACGGCGCCGGACGTCATGCGGCGGCTCATCGACTGGTTCAGGACGGAGGGATTGCTGTGAAGGTCGGGATCCAGTCGGCACGTCGTGCCGAGTACCTCGAGCTGCTGGCGGAGGCCGGAGTCGATGTCGCCGACGGTGGCGAGGTGCAGTTGGCGGATCCGGTCAGGGTGAACGACCTCGATCTGACGGCCGTGCGCTGGATCCAGTCGACCTGGGCCGGGGTCGATGCCATCGACTGGGCGCGCCTCCCCCCCACGATCGTCGTCACCGCCCTGCCTGGCGTGTTCGGCCCTCAGATCGCCGAATTCGTCTTCGCCCATCTGCTCGCCCGTACCCAGCGAATCCCCTGGCGCCACCGGGTCCGTGGCTGGGATGAGACGCCCCCGGAAGCCTTGCGGGGCTCCGCGCTGGGCATCCTCGGCGCCGGGTCCATCGGAGCCGCCGTCGCCGGAGTCGGCAGGGTGCTGGGGATGGAGGTGCGCGGGTGCAGCCGCTCGGGTCGTCCCGACTCCCGGTTCGACACCATGTTCCCGATCGAGGAGCGCCATCGGTTCGCCACCGGCCTCGATCACCTCGTAGTCGTGTTGCCGTCGACGCCCGCGACCCGTGGCCTCGTCGACGCTCCGCTCCTTGATCGCCTCGCCCCCGAGGCGTCGCTCGTCAACGTCGGGCGCGGGGACACTGTCGACGCCGAGGCCCTCCTCACAGCCGTGCGAGCCGGACGGGTCGGACTCGCCGTCCTCGACGTGACCGACCCGGAGCCGCTGCCGTCCGATCACCCGTTCTGGGCCGAGCCGGCCATCGTCGTCACCGGACACACCGCCGCCGTGAGCGTGCCGGCGGACATTGTCCGGTTCTTCCTGGCAAACCTGGCACGCTTCGCCCGTGGCGAGGAGCTTGTCGGCGTGGTCGATCGGTCGAGAGGATACTGATGGAGATTGCAACACCGGCCGAGGTGGACGCCTTCGTGGCGCGGGAGTACCCGGCGGTCTTCGCCGGCGGCTACCGCTGCGAGCACATGGCGGAGGGTCGGGCCGCCGCCCGCTGGTCGTACGACCCCGCCACGCTCCGCCCCGGGGGGTTCATCTCCGGTCCGGTGCAGTTCACCGCCGCCGACCTCGCGCTCTGGTTCCTGTCCTTCACACTGCTCGGGCTGGAGCCGATGGCGGTCACATCCGATCTCGCCATCACCTTCCTCCGTCCCGCCGTGGGCGGTGATCTGCTGGCGGAGGCCACGCTTCTCCGCGCCGGCCGCACCAGGCTCCATGGACGCGTCGACATCCGGGTCGAGGGCCACGAACGGCTGGTGGCGCACGCCACCGGCAGCTACGCCCTGTTCGGGTCGGCGTGACCGAGGCTCTGCCTGGCGGGCGCAACGGCAGAGAGTCGAACGCCCGCGTTCCGGACCGGGCGAAGACCATCCTCGTCCCGATTGCCAACCCGGCGAGCGCCCGCACGCTGCTCCTCCTCGCCGGGAGCCTGGCAGACACCACCGAGGGCCGGGTTGTCGCGCTGGCCGTCGTCACGGGCGACACGTCGGCCGAGGAACAGCAAGGTGCCCTCGCCACCTTGGAGGAGATCGTCGCCGGCTCCCCCGAGGTGGAGGGGATCGCGGTCGAGATGACGACCCGTTCGGCTCCCACCGTGGCGCGGGGCATCCTCGACGCCGGCTCGGAGACCGGGGCCGACATGATCCTGCTGGGGGTCCATCAGTCGCGGAAGGGTGACGTCGCCCTCGGTCCGGTGGTCGAGGCGGTGATGTCGACGGCGGACGCCGATGTCGTGGTCGTTCGCATTCCACCGGGGGGTGCGGCAGAACTCGAGGACGTGAAGCGGGTGATCGCAGCAGTCGACGGCTCGGACGAGTCGCGGGTGGCGGCCAGGGTGGGCCTCCTCATTGCGGACGCGCTCGGAGCCAAGGTGCACGCCGTCCATGTGCAGGGGAGCGAGGTGCCCCGCGCCGTCGGCCTGGCCACGATCGAACAGAGCCTCGAGGGAGTCGAAGGTTCCCGCACGTGCAGTCGCGAGCTGATCATCGCCAACGACGTCAGCCGGGGGATCTTGACTCGGGCCGAGGCGACCGATCTCGTGATCGTCGGGGCCAATGTCGGCAAACACGTCCTCCAGTGGCGGGATGCCGCTGTCGCCACCGAGCTGCTGCGCAGCGCCCCCGGGCCGGTGCTGACGGTGAGCCGCAAAGTGCAGGGACGCACGCTGGCGGGAGTGCTCCGCCGCATCCGCCCGAAGCTCACCGGGCTCGAACAGGACGCAGTGGTGTGGCAGAGCGAGCGGTTGGCGGGGTTGTCCCTCGACTTCGTCCTGCTGAACGCCATCTCGGCGGTGCTGGCCTCGTTCGGTCTCCTTCTCAACTCGCCGGCCGTGGTGATCGGGGCGATGCTCGTTGCGCCGTTGCTGGGGCCATTGACCGCCATCTCCGTCGGCCTCGTGACCGCCAGGCTGCGGCTGGCTCGCAGGGCGTCGGTGACGGTGCTGGTAGGGGCGGTCAGCGCGGTGGCGTGCGGCTGGCTCTTGGGTCTGCTCGTCCCGCTCGAGTCGCCCACGGCAGAAATGCTGGCACGAGGGAGCCCCACTCTGCTCGATGCCGGCGTGGCGCTGGCCGCAGGCGCGGTCGGTGCCTATGCCACCGCCCGCAAAGAGATCCCGGCCGCGCTGGCAGGGGTGGCGATCGCGGCGGCGCTCGTCCCTCCGCTGGGAACGGTTGGTCTCGGCCTGGCGATCGGCGACCTGGGCCTGGCGCTGGGAGCGGCGCTCCTGTTCGTGACCAACATCATCGCGGTGGCGGTGGTCGGGTGCGGGGTGCTCTTGTGGCTCGGCATGCGGGACGACGAGCAGGAGCAGGCGCAGCGGCGAAGAGCAGTCTCGGTGCTCATCGTCGGGGTGCTGACGCTCGGGACCGTCATCGCAGTGATCGACGTCGTCGAGGACGCGAGAGTGGCGGTGATCGCCGAGCAGGATCTCGCCGCCATCTTCACCAACGGCGAGGTGGTCTCGCTGGAGTATCAGGCCGGTGACCCGCTCCGGCTGGTGGCCACCGTGCGGACAGGGAACGACATCACGCCGGCCCAGGTGGCCGCCGTCGAGCGCGCGCTGGAGGTCAGGTTCGGCATTGCAGTCGATCTCTCGGTGGTGGTCGAGAACGTCGTTCGTTCCGGTCGCTGACAGCGCCTACTCTCCCCGCTCCGGTGTCCGCTGTGCTCGCCCCGCTCGTCGACCTGTGGAAGGCCCACCCCCCGCCCGCTCCTGTCGGACGCTGGGTCGTGCCTCCCGGCGCGCGCGCCTTCGCCGTCGCCGGGCTGGCAGCGAAGGCGACCGAACCGCTGCTTGTGATCACACCGGGCGAGCGCGACGCAGACGACCTCGCCGACGACCTGGCGCTGTTCGTCGAGGATGTCTCGGTGCTGCCGGCGTGGGAGACGCTGCCCTTCGAGCATCTCTCGCCGAATGCGGCGACGATGGCACGACGGGCCCTGGCACGTCACCGGCTTGCCACCGGGGGAGGGGGAACGGTCGTGGTGGCCTCGGTGCGGGCGGCGATCCAGCGCCTGTCGCCCTCCGCTCCCACCCCGATCGTCCTGACCGTGGGCGAGGAGCGCGACGTGGCGGAATTGTCCGATGCCCTGGCGGTGCTCGGGTACGAACGCACGGATCGGGTGGAGTCCAGGGGGGAGTTCGCCGTGCGGGGAGGGATCGTGGACGTGTTCCCCGCCCAAGCCGACGAGCCGTATCGGTTCGACTTCTGGGGCGACACCGTCGACGACATCCGCGTCTTCTCGATCGGCGACCAGCGATCCCAGGACAAAGTCGCCTGCGTGGAGATCTTCCCGGTGCGGGAGTTCCGGGCGGACGAGTCGGTGGCGGCCGCGGCAGACCGCCTGGTGGGGTCCGACCCGTGGAACGCCTCGGTGTGGGAGCGGATCGCGCAATACCAGCAGTTCACCGGCATGGAGTCCTGGATGCCGTGGCTGACAGCCGAGTCGACGATCCTCGACGAGGCCGCCGCCGTCGGGGTGGTCGTGGTGGATCCGGCGCGGGCTGCCGATCCGGCACGCGATCTCCGCAAGGAGGAGGACGACCTGGCCGCGGCGCTCGCTCCCACCTGGGGGCACGGTGCCCCGGCAGTAGGCGAGCATCCGCCGCTCTTCTTGGACCTCGTGCCCGATCTCGCGAGTCGTGATCACCTGCAGATGCCCGGCACGGCGGCTTCGCCGGACGATGTCGTCCTCGCTGCGCAGGGCTTCGATGCGACACCGGGTGATGTCGAGTCCGTGTCAGCCGGCCTCCAACGCCTGCTCGCCCGGCGGGTCGTGCCCGTGATCGCCATGGACGGGGAGCCGGCGGCGGACCGCGTCGCCCGCGTCCTGGCGGAGCAGGGGGTGGTGATCGAGCGGGTCGAGCGGCTCGAACGGGTGGCATCGGCGATCGTGCCCATCGGGGTCCATCGCGGTTTCGTGCTGCCCGAGATGTCACTGGCCGTGTTGGGCGAACAGGAGATCGCCGGTCGCCGTCGCGCCCATCGACGCGTGGCAGCTCGTCGCGGAGCGCACGCCGGCGCCGAGTACCGCGATCTCCAGCCAGGCGACTACGTCGTGCACCACCGCCATGGCATCGGCCGATTCGAGGGAATGGTCAGCCGGACGATGGCGGGCGTCGAACGCGACTACCTCGTGGTGGCCTATGCCGCGGAGGACCGGCTGTACGTGCCCACCGACCAGCTGGCGGCGGTGAAGAAGTACACAGGGGGGGAGGCGCCGAAGGTCTCGCGGATGGGCGGGAAGGACTGGTCCGACACGCGCTCGCGCGTGCGCAGGGCGGTGGCG
>CAZCRP010000232.1:0-4889 GCA_964501055.1 uncultured Acidimicrobiaceae bacterium | reverse complement strand
AGAATCTCGTCGGCGTAGATGTTCCCGATGCCGGCCACCAGCCGCTGGTCGAGCAGCAGGGCCTTGATCGGTGCCCGACGCCCTCTCAGACGATCGGCGAGCTCGGCCGCCGACGGAAGATCGTCGAGCGCGTCTCGGCCGAGGCGGACCATCGGCGACGCCGTCCACTCGTCCGGGGTGAACACCGCCACGAACCCGAAGGTGCGAGGGTCGACGAAACGCAACTCGACGCCGCCCGCCGTGGTTGCGACGAAGTTGGTGTGGGAGTCGTCGGGGGTGCCCGGCGTGGCCAGTTGCATGCGGCCTGTCATGCCGAGATGGATGATCCAACGCAGGTCGCCCTCCACCTCGGCGACGATGAACTTGCCGATACGTCCCACCGACCCGACCCTGTGGTCCGTCAGCCGCTCGACGACGTCGCCGGGTCGCTGGTTCCTCCGCGCCATCCGGTCCCTGCGGACCTCGACGCGGGCGAGCCGCTGGCCCTCAAGCGACGGGGCGATGAAACGGCGGGTCGTCTCGACCTCAGGAAGCTCGGGCACGGGCGGAAGCATGACACGCGCCGAGGGCAATCGGCGATCGGGCTCGGCCTCACACCGCCAGCTCGGCCTCTCGCAAGGCGGCGGCGATCCGCTTGGCACTGATCGACCCGCGTGTACCGAGCGGTTGGGCGAAGTAAGACACGCGTAGCTCCTGCAGCATCCAGCCGATCTCGATCAGCTCGGAGGTGACCCGGATCGAATCCATCAGCCGGTCGTGCTCCGCCTCCAGCCGTCGGACGACCTCCATGTGCGCAGCATCGCGCGCGGCACGCTCCGGAAGCCGATCGAGCCGCCACACCATTGCCCGCAAGTAGCGCTCGACATCGGCGATCCGGGCGGCTCCGATCGAACCGAGAAACCCCGGGTAGACGAGCCGGACGACCTGTCCACGGATGTCGTCGACCGCGGGCTGGAACACGTCGGCAGTCGCATGCTCGACCGCGATCTGGAGATCGCGGAGGGCGGCGAAGAGGGCGAGCGACGAGCCGGCGACCTCGGTGAGGCGGTCGCCGACGATGTCTGCCGCCCTGCGCGCCAAATCCGCGAACTCGGCGGCGGTCCACACGGGTCCGCCCAGCTCGGCCAACACCGCATCCGATGCGCAGTCGACACAGTCGCGCACCCAGTCCGCCGTGGATTCGTGCGGCCCGAGCCGCAGATCGACTCTCGCCTGAGGTGTGAGCAGCGGCTCGACCAGGCGCACAGGGTCCGCGACCCGCAACGCCAGCAGCCGGCGGGTCCCGAACCACATCGCCTCCGCCTGTTCATCAGGCGTGGCGAGCACACGGACGGAGGCCGAGTCTCCGTCGTCGACCAGCGCCGGATACGCCAGCACTGCGTTGACCGGACCCGGGATGCGCACGGTGCGGGGCAGATCACCCAGGTCCTCCCAGCCCCGCAGCCCGACACGCTCGACGGGGTGCGAGCGGGCTGCCACCGTCTCCCGCACTCGCGACCGCACCTCCTCCCGCAACGCCGCGAGATCCCCGCCACCCGCGAGCACGCTCCCCGTCTCGTCGACGATCCGGAACGTCGGCTTCAGGTGGGCGGGGAGTCGGTCGAGGTCGAAATCGTCCGCGACGACCGAGAGCCCGCTCAGGCGCGACAACTCCCGGCGGACATGATCGAGGAGACCCCCCGCCGGAGGCGACTCGAGAACCCGAGCGGCGGTCTCCTTCACCGGGAGGAAGGTCTTGCGCAGCGACTTCGGAAGCGACCTGATCAGCGACACCACCAGTTCCTCCCGGTGGCCGGGAACATGCCACTCGAAAACGGAAGGGTCGAGGCGATCCAGTCCCGCAGCCGGCACGTCGACGATGACGCCGTCGATGTCCGTGCCCGGCTCGTACGCATAGTGGATCGGAATCTCCAGGTCACCGTGATGCCACTCGGACGGAAACTCGTCGGCATCGAGGCTGGCCGCGTCCGGTGTGAGGACGTCGTCGACGGTGAGTTCGAGCAGGCGCGGATTTCGATCGCCGGTGCGCCGCCACCAGGCGTCGAAGTGACGTGCCGAGGCGACGTCGGCGGGCAACCGGGCATCGAAGAAGGCGTGGAGCGCCACGTCGTCGACACGCAGCTCGCGTCGAAAGCGCGCCTCCAACTCCTCCACCTCGGCGAAGACATCCTCGTTGTGCCGGGCGAATGCGTGATGCGTCTCCCATTCGCCCTGGATCAGGGCGTGACGGATGAACAGCGCCCTGGCGGCGGCGGGATCGACACGGGAATACTGCACCTGCCGGTCGTCGGCCAAGGGGATGCCGTACAGGGCGACCGACTCGCGCGCCATCGCCGCTCCCCGCGCTTCGTCCCACCATGGCTCGGAGTACGAACGCGACACCAGGTGGGCGCCTGCCCGCTCGACCCACTCGGATTCGACGGCTGCCACCCCCCGCGCCCACAATCGGCTCGTCTCGACGAGATCACTCGCCATCACCCACTCCGGTGTGCGCCGGAACAGCACAGACCCAGGGGAAAGCGCGAACCGCACCCCTCGTGCGCCGCGATATTCGTGACCGCCGGGATCCTTGCGCCCCACATGGGACAGGAGACCGGTGAGGAGGGCCCGGTGGATGGTCTCCGGTTCGGCATCGCGGCCACCGTGGCGGAGACCGACCTCGGCGCACACCCGTCGCAACTGGCTGTGCACGTCCTGCCATTCCCGGATGCGACGGTGGTTCAGGTACTCGTCACGGCACAGACGGCGGAAACGGTTGGAGGTGAGCGCCCGCCTCTGCCGGGCGACGTGGTCCCACAGTCGAAGCCATCCGAGCAGGTCGGAACCGGGCACCTCGAAACGAGCGTGGGACGCGTCGGCCTTCGCCTCCTCGCCGGCGGGACGCTCGCGTGGATCGATGATCGAAAGACCGGAGGCGATCACGAGCACCTCGGCCAGACATCCCGTCTCTGCCGCGGCAACGAGCATCCTTCCGATCCTCGGGTCGGAAGGAACCCTCGCCAGCGTGCGGCCGAGCGACGTCAGGACGACAGGCTGGAGGGTGGACTCGACCGCACCCAACTCCTCGAGAAGCAGGAGACCATCACGCACCGAACGAGAGTCGGGTGGATCGAGGAACGGGAAGTCCTCCACCTCTCCGAGACCGGCTGCCGCCATCTGCAGGATCACAGAGGCCAGGTTCGTGCGGAGGATCTCGGGTTCGGTGAACTGGGGACGCCCGAGGTAATCGTCCTCGGCGTAGAGGCGGATGCACACTCCGGGACCGGTGCGCCCGCACCGACCGGCACGTTGATCGGCGGATGCCCGACTGATCGGCTCGATGGGAAGACGCTGCACTTTCGTCCTGCGGCTGTAGCGGGAGATGCGCGCCGTGCCGGGGTCGACGACGTAGCGGATGCCGGGGACCGTCAGGGACGTCTCGGCGACGTTCGTGGCGAGAACGATCCTCCTTCCCTGATGCGACGCGAACACACGGTGCTGTTCCGCCGACGAGAGGCGGGCATAGAGCGGGAGTACCTCCGTGTTCGCCAGCCGCATCTCGGAGAGCGCGTCGGCGGCGTCTCTGATCTCACGCTCGCCGGAGCAGAACACGAGGATGTCTCCGCGGCCGATGCTGGTGAGCTCCCGGACCGCCTGACAGATGGCTTCGGGCTGATCCAATGGGGCTCCATGCTCGTCCACCGGCTGGCGGTAGCGGATTTCCACCGGATAAGTGCGGCCGGAAACCTCGACCACCGGGGCATCGTCGAAGTGGGCCGAGAAGCGGGCGGTGTCGATCGTGGCGGAAGTGACGATCACCTTGAGGTCGGGTCGCTCACCGCACAGGCGCGTGAGGTACCCCAGCAGGAAGTCGATCGTCAGGCTGCGCTCGTGAGCCTCGTCGATAATCAGCGTGTCATAGGCGGAGAGGCGGCCGTCGCCTTGGATCTCGGCCAGCAGCAGACCGTCGGTCATCACCTTCACCAGGGTGGAGTCGGACACCGTGTCGGTGAAACGCATCGCATATCCGACCGTCTGGCCGATCGGCGAGCCGATCTCGGCGGCGATCCGCTCGGCGATCGTCCTGGCGGCGATGCGGCGCGGTTGGGTCTGGCCGATGAACCCTCGCACCCCTCTGCCCAGTTCGAGACACATCTTGGGCAGTTGGGTGCTCTTGCCAGAGCCGGTTTCGCCGGCGACGATCACGACCTGGTTGGAAGCGATGGCCTCCAAGAGGTCGTCGCGGCGGGCGACGATCGGGAGTTCCTCCGGGTATGCCAGCTGGGCCGGCACCGCTGCCAGGCGTCGCGCCATGCGCGCCTCCGCCGCCAGCACATCGGCCTCGATCGCGGCCAGCACCGCCTCGCGTTTCGACGCCACCCCGATGCGGACCGCCCCACCGATCCGCCGCCACACTCGGCGACGATCGACGATGGTCAGCCCATCGGCCCGCCGGCGAAGCTCAGCCACGTCCATGGAGCGGCAGTATCGTGCGAAGCACCGGTTCACGAGCTGGCTTTGCTCTTCGCTCGTCTCCCCCCGCACACAGGGTGGATCAACGAGCTCGCTGCGCTCGGTCGAGGGAGGGACAAAAGAAGACTTCTCTCCCCCTGTAGGGGGGAGTACCGGCCGCAGGCCGGGGAGGGAGGGGGGAAACCTCCCACCGTGCACCAACGAGCTCGCTGACGCTCGCCGCCCCCCTCGCCCGGGCAAAGCCCCGGGCGGTCCCCCCAAACTCCCTCGCTCCGCTCGGTCGAGGGGGGACAAACAAAGTGAACCCACCACCACCCGCGCCCTCGGGGAATCAGCACTACACGGTGAACCCGTTTGATACCCAGGCTCACGCCAGGCGAAGGGCCGCAGGCCGAGCGCTGGGGGGTGCCGGGGGGCTCGCGCCCCCTGCACAGTCA
>CAZCRP010000231.1:0-4906 GCA_964501055.1 uncultured Acidimicrobiaceae bacterium | reverse complement strand
GAACGACAGTTCTGTTGCGACATCACACAAATCGGAGACCGCACCCGATCGGCACCTCGAGGGGCGCCGTCCGGTACCAACGTGTCGACCACTCCCCGTATGAGCCTCTTGATCGAAAATGCGGCTACAGGTGTTTCGCACGTCTCGGCTAGATACGATCTAACAAGGGAGGACACGTGTCCGTCGATGACCATGAAGCACTTCTGCTGAGATACATGAGCGAGGTCTGGGACGCTGGCGACCCCAAAGCAGTCGAACGATTTCTGGCGCCGAGCTATCGTCGGCACACATCCCCGACGGGAGAGCCGATCGACCGTGCCAATCAGATCAAGAGGCTCGAAGGGTTCCGGGAAGCATTTCCCGACATCACCATCAAGGTCGAAGACATCATCACCGGGGAAAACCGCGTCGCTTTCCGATCCACCATGCGCGGCACCCATCGCGGCCATTTTCTCGGAATACCGCCCACCGGCCGGAAGGTCACGGTCGGCCTCATCGACGTGATCCGCATTGAAGACGGCCAATTCGTCGAGCAGTGGGGTGGACCCGACCTGTTCGACCTACTCCAACAACTAGGCGCCACTCTCAACAGCATTTAGGGCATCGTCGCCAGAGCTGCTTCGCGTTACCGCGGAGGCTAAGGGGCGATCGCACACGTGGAGCGCCGTGATAGTCATGCACGTGCGTGACGGACAGTTCACTGAGGCCTGGTCCACTTCAGTTACCAATACGGGCTCGACGAGTACCTGACTTCGCTGGCCGCCCATTGAGTTCGTGCCGCCCGAGTCGCTAGCGCCGATCACAAGTTCGGTTGGGTATCGCCCACATCTGAGACCGCACTCGATCGGCACGTCTCGGGCGGGCCTCTGGGACGCGGCGGTCTCATCCTCAGGACCCCCTACAAACCGTTCCGGACCACCCAGCCATCCGGATGCACCACGCACGCTGGCACCCACATCAACACGACGTCGAGCCATACCAACAACGTAGAAAACGCAGCGGACACTCTCTCCCCTCAATCACATCGAAGATCCTGGTCGGTGCACCGGCCCGCTACGCTCAGCCGCTCATGGCCGACCCCAAAGAACTCCCCCAGCTCGTCTCCGAACTGGTCGACATGTCGAAGGAGTACCTCCGGCAGGAGACGATCGAACCAGCGAAGCGGCTCGGCCGTTTCGCCGGCTTCGGCCTGGGAGGGGGATTCCTCTTCGCCGCCGCCGCCCTGTTCATCGGGCTCGGTTCCTACGCCCTGTTCGGCCAGCTGCTCCCGACCGGCGAGTGGTGGACGGTGCTGGCGAGAGGACTCACGGCTCTGGTGTGCGGCGCAGCAGCCGGTCTCATCGCCTGGAGGATCTCAAAGTCATGACCATCACCCCCGCCGACATCGAAGCGAAGGCCGCCGAAATCACCCGGCTCGTCGAAGAGACGAAGCAGTCCGCCCAGAACACGGCGGTGATGGCGGGCGTGGCGGTCGTGGTGGTGGTGGCGCTGGCGTTCCTGCTCGGCAGGCGGCGCGGGGCCGACAAGGGCAAGACCGTCGTCGAGGTCTACAAGGTCAGATAGCCGGATCGACCCGGTGCACCTCCACCGGGGACTGGTCGGATCCGTTGCGGACGACCAGCGACGTGCCTTCCCGCACCACGGTGCGGCTGACCAGCACCTTCTTCGGCCTGGTGCTCCTCCGCCACAGGCCGAAGGCGGTGATGGCGGCGCCTGCCAGCAGCATCCGCTGGTCGCCCGTGCGCAAGCCCTGGAGGAAGCGGCCGGCGCCGAGGGTGACGAGGGAGCTCGGATCGGGCATCAGGCCCACGGGTTGGTCATCGCCGGCACGGCACTACCGTACCGGAGTCCCCACATTTCGAGGTCATGCACAAGAACCGGTTCGTCACCGTCACCGTCTGGGTCGTCGTCATCGGAATGGTGCTCAGCGTCGGTTTCGCCGTCGTCGGGCTCTTCCGGTGAAGGTGATCCTGCGTCAGCCTCGTCGTGAGATCGAGGTCGAAGGCGTGGCGCGCGTCGCCGATCTCCTGCGCAGGCTCGATGTGGTCGCCGAGTCGGTGCTGGTCATCCGCGGCGACGAGCTGCTCACCTCCGACATCACCCTCTCCGACGACGACGTCATCGAACTGCGACCGGTCATCTCCGGAGGCTGACAACCATGAAGTGCCGGGTCTGCCGTGACCGCGCCGTCATCCAGCTGCGCCGTCACAACGCCAACTTCTGCAAGCCCCACTTCACCGAACACGTCCACCGGCAAGTGGAGCGGACCATCCACGACCACCGCATGTTCGGTCCAGACGAACGGTTGCTGCTCGGGGTCTCGGGCGGGAAGGACAGCCTGGCGCTGTGGGATGTCCTCACCCACCTGGGGTACCGGGTGGACGGGGTCTACCTCCATCTCGGCATCGGCGACTACTCGTCAGACAGCCTCGTCTTCTCCGAGCGGTTCGCGGCGGAACGGAGCCTCGACCTGCGGGTGGTCGATCTGCCCGCGAGCTTCGGGTTCAGCGTGCCACAGGCCGCCGAAGCCGGAAACCGGGTGGCATGCTCGGCGTGCGGACTGTCGAAGCGCTACATCCTGAACCAGGCGGCCGACGAGGGCGGGTACGACGTCTTGGTGATGGGTCACAACCTCGACGACGAGGCCGCCACCCTCTTCGGGAACGTGAGCCGGTGGGACCTCGACTATCTCGCCCGCCAGTCGCCGGTGCTCCCAGCCAGCGCGGACGGCCTCGCCCGCAAGGTGAAGCCGCTGATCAGGCTGGGGGAGCGGGAGACGGCGGCGTACTGCATCGTGCGGGGCATCGACTACGAGGTGGAGGAGTGCCCGATGGCGGCCGGCAACACCATCAACCGGTACAAGGAATGGTTGAACCGGCTGGAAGAGGAGTCGCCGGGATTGAAGGCCAACTTCCTCTTCGGGTTCTTGGACCGGGCGTCGGAAGTCTTCCAGGCAGCCGCACCGGCGCGACTGGTGGCGTGCGAGGAATGCGGGCAGGCGACGACCGGCACCGTGTGCGCGTTCTGCCGGCTGCGGCGCCAGACACTGGTCCACATCGGGAGGAAGGCCGAGCGTGCCTGAGCCGTTCCGGGAGGGCGAGATGGCGCTCGTCATCGACTCGAAGGAACGGCACTATCTGGTCAAGCTCGACGCGGCCGGGTCCTTCCAGTACCACCGGGGTGTACTGGCGCACAGTGAGATCATCGGCGCCGCGGAGGGAGTGACGGTGCAGGCCAGCGGCGGGGGTGAGCTGCTGGTGCTGCGGCCGCGACTCGCCGACTACATCCTGAAGATGCCCCGGGGGGCGCAGGTCGTCTACCCGAAGGACATCGGCCCGATCCTGCACTGGGGCGACGTGGGCGCCGGGATGCGGGTGCTGGAGGCGGGCACGGGTTCGGCCGCGCTGACGTCGGCATTGCTCCGGGCGGTCGGCCCGAGCGGGTCGGTGATCACCGTCGAGCGGCGCGAGGACCATCAGAAGCAGGCGGTGCGCACCCTCACCCGCTGGTTCGGAGAGGTGCCGCCGAACCTCGACATGCGGATCGGCGAGGTGGAAGACGTCGTGGCCGAGGTCGAGGTGGACCGGATCGTCCTCGATCTGCCCGAGCCGTGGCAGGCGGCGGCGGTGGCGGCGGAGTCCCAGCCGGGCGGTGTCGGGCTCGTCGCCTACCTGCCGACCGTGCCCCAGGTCCAGCAGCTGGTCGAGGTGTTGCGCGAGAGCGCCGCCTACGCCGAGATCGACGTGTTCGAGACGCTACACCGAACGTGGAATGTGAAGGGCCGTTCGGTGCGCCCCGACCACACCATGGTCGGCCACACCGGCTTCATCACCACCGCCCGCCGCATCCAGCGAACCCAGGGTTAGTTGGTACGTATACGTACCAATCGGCCCACGGTTCGGCCAGCGCCTCGCGTCATCCGGCGAACCGCGGGCTAGAAGGGACGTATACGTACCGATCAACCCTGGGTTCGGTCAGCGAAGGCCGTCCAAGGCGGTGAGGAGGGTGGTGGTGAGGAGGTCGGGGGCCTCGATGCCGATCGAGAGGCGGATGAAGCCGTCGGTGATGCCCATGGCCTGGCGCTGGTGGGCCGACAGACCGCGATGCGACGAGGAGGCCGGGTGGGAGATCATCGTGGACACGTCTCCCAGCGTGGGTGCGAACGGAAGCGAGGCGGCGGACTCGACGAACGAGGCGGCCCGGTCCCATCCGCCGCGCAGGCGAAGACCCACGATCGTGCCGAACCGCCCACCCAACAGCTCGGCCGCCCTGGCGTGGTCGGGATGGTCCGCCCGCCCCGGGTACACGACCGCCTCCACGCCGCCGGCTCCCGCCAGACGGTCCGCCAGCAGCGCGGCGTTGGCCTCGGCGCGGTCGTAGCGGATCTCGAAAGTGTGCAAGCCTCGCTCCGCCAGCCAGCAGTCGAACGGCGACGGGGTGAGGCCCCACGTGACCACCGCCTCGCGCAGGGCGTTGTTGAGATGGGCCGTGTTCCCGACCGCAAAGCCCAGCGTGACGTCGGAGTGGCCCGCCAGCATCTTCGTCACCGAGTGGATCACGACATCCGCCCCGTGGGCGAAGGGACGGAAGCCGCGGGGGGTGGGGAAGGTGTTGTCCACCACCAGCAGCGCTCCGTGGCGCCGGGCGACCTGGGCGATTCCTGCCACGTCCGCCATGCGCAGAGTGGGGTTGGAGACCACCTCGAGCAGGACCAGCCGCGTCGTGGGCCGGATGGCCGCCTCCACCGCCGCCGCGTCCGTGGTGTCGACGGTCGTGGTGGCGAAGCCCATCCGCGGCAGATCCATTGCCCAGCGCTGAACCAGCCGCAGGGTTCGATACATCTCGCTGCCGGCGGCCCGAGCGATGCGCCCCTGCAGGCCGGTGCGTCCGCCACGATCGTAGTCGT
>CAZCRP010000230.1:0-4921 GCA_964501055.1 uncultured Acidimicrobiaceae bacterium | reverse complement strand
CCGGGCGAGGGGGGCGGCGAGCGTCAGCGAGCTCGTTGGTCCACGGTGGGAGGTTGCCCCCCTCCCCGGCCTGCGGCCGGTACTCCCCCCTGTGCGGGGGGAGAGAATCGTGGCACCGTTCGAGAAACTCCTTGACAAGGTGACATCACTATGACATCATGATGACATCACACCCCGAAGGAGGGCGGAGATGAACGGTCACAGCTTCTACATGGCACACCACGACGAGTACTTGCGGCGCCACCAGCCGGCGCCCCGCAACCCCCGGATCAGCCAGGATCTGGCCGAGCGGAGCACCCGCTGATGCATCTCGCCCCGATCATGACCGCACTCGAGGCGGCCGTCAGCACACAACTGGCCGTCGCCGGCGGGGATTCCACCATGGAAGCGGCGGCATCCCAGCTGCTGGCAGCGTTGGAGCCGGCCCTGCGCCAGGTGGGAATGGAACTCGCCCAGCAGGCGGCCGAAGAGGTCGGCGCCCAGCTGGGCGATCGAACCGTCGATGTTCTCATCGTCGACGGCGAACCCCAGCTCCGCGTCAGCCAGCCGTCCGATGTCGACGCGTCGACGCTCGATGAGGACTTCGACGCCCGCATCACGCTGCGCCTCCCACCCTCCCTCAAGGGACTGGTGGAGTCCGCCGCCGACGAGACCGGAGACTCAGTGAACACCTGGGTCGTGAAGACCCTGACGAGTGGGGCCCGCAAGTCCACCAAGGTGGGCAGGTCCGTACGCGGGAGCTTCGAACTGTGACCGCCATCAGCCAGGAGTTCACCGTTGGCGACGTCGGAGCGCTCAACATCAAGATCCAGTCCGGTCGTGTCGACGTGACCCAGGGCCCTCCCGGGCGCGTGAGCCTCGAAATCGACGCCAGGGACCCGGACACGATCGACATCCACCAGTCGGGTGACACTGTCTACGTCTCCGACAACCGCAGTGGCTGGGTGGTGAGAGGCAGCGTCAGGATCAGCGCCTCGATCCCGCCGGGGTCCGATCTCGAAGTCGGTTCGGCCTCCGCCGACATCTCGGTCGAGGTGGGGGTGCGCAGCCTGATCTGTCGGACGGCGTCCGGGGATGTCTCTTTCCGCTCGGCCGGCTCGCTCGAAGTGAAGACCGCCTCCGGGTCGGTGCGGGGCGACCGCGTCGAGGGCGATGTGCGCGTCAACTCCGCCTCCGGGGACATCTGGCTGGAGCGGGTGGGGGGGCGGTTCACCGCCGCGTTGGCGTCGGGAGACGTCCGGACGGACGAGGTCGGCGGCGATCTGCGCGCCAACAGCGCCTCCGGTGACGTGCGTGTCGACCGCTTCCGGGGCGACGACGTCAACGTCAAGTCCGTCTCGGGGGATCTCGTCATCGGGTTTCCGGAGGGCATCGTGCTCGACGCGGAAGTGAACACGCTCTCCGGTGATATCCGGCTTCCCACCGCTCCGGGCGAACGACGGCCGACCGACCCGCAGCACCCGCGCCGTCGGGTGCGGCTCAACGCCAAGACGGTGTCCGGAGACATCCGGATCTCGACCTTCAGCGACTGAAACCCACCGCCGTACCGGTCGCAGTCACCACGACTTTCGACTTCCGGGTGGTCGTGACGAGTCGGATGTCGACGACGCCGGTGGCGCTGTGATCTCGGGCCGCGTCGGCCAATCCTGCGAGAGCCGCTTCGGTGGCGGTCGCGACGGCCTCCTCGAGATCGTCGCGGTCGCTCTTTCCGTGGGACACCACTAGACCGTGCACCGTGTCGATCTGCCAGCGAAGCGGAAGAGGGCCCGTGGTGAGGAGGACCGAGCGCTCCACACTGATCTGCACCTCGTCACCGTCCTCGCGCGGTGGAAGGTCGCCGTCTGCCGGCACGTCGGGCGCCGGCGGCGCGCCTTCGGTCCCCCACTCGGGCAAACGGAACTCCGGAACCGACGGTTCGTCTGACATGGGGCCGAGGATACGCTCACGCCATGCGGATCTCGGTCGTGAGCATCTTCCCTGGTTACTTCAGGGGCGCCCTCGAGGTGGGAATGGTGGCGCGGGCCATCGATCATGACGCGCTCGAAGTAGAGGTGATCGATCTCCGTCGTTGGGGTGTCGGCGTGCATCGCGCCGTCGACGACGCGCCCTTCGGGGGAGGGCCCGGCATGGTGATGAGTCCCGGTCCGCTGGCAGAGGCGCTCGACCACGTGGCGGACGCGCGGCGGGTGTTTCTGACTCCGTCCGGTGTGCCGCTGACGCAGGATCATCTCGATCGATGGGCACAGATCGGCCATCTGGCGCTGGTGTGCGGGCGGTACGAGGGAATCGACCAGCGGATCATCGATCACATGATCGACGAGGAGGTGTCGTTGGGTGACTTCGTGCTGGCAGGTGGTGAACCGGCTGCACTGGCGGTGATCGAAGGAGTGGCTCGCTTGCTTCCCGCGGTGGTCGGGAACCCCGAGTCCATCGTCTCGGAGTCTTTCCGCGGCGGCCTGCTGGAAGAGCCCGTCTACACCCGTCCGGCCGAGTTCAGGGGATGGCATGTCCCCCCGGTGCTCCTGTCGGGAGATCACGGCCGGATCGAGGAGTGGCGCCACGCGCAACGCCTCGCACGAACCCGTGAACGGCGCCCCGACCTGCTGTCCGACGACTGACCTGGCCTCGGTTCACCGATTTCTACCGCCCGGAGCCGGTGGTATGCTCTCGTCTGCCTTTGGAGAGGCCGTGCCCGCGTCGAGCGAACCGTCTTCCAGCGGCTCATCTTCCAACGTCCGTCTGGCAATGCACCGTTCCCAAGGAGTCCCGGTCATGAACGATCTCGACATGCTCGAAAGCGCACACCAGCGCGACGACGTGCCCGACTTCCGTGCAGGTGACACCGTCAAGGTGCACGTGCGGGTCGTCGAAGGCGGTCGGGAGCGCGTTCAGGTGTTCGAGGGCGTCGTCATCGCTCGCAACGGCACCGGGCTGAAGGCTTCCATGACGGTGCGCAAGATCAGCTTCGGCGTGGGGGTGGAGCGGGTGTTCCCGGTCCACGCGCCGATCATCCAGCGGATCGAGGTCGTGCGGCGGGGCGATGTCCGCCGATCCAAGCTGTACTACTTGCGTGAGCGGTCCGGGAAGTCGGCCCGCATCAAAGAAAAACGCGACTGAGTCGCCGGGTGAACCTCCCGGTGGACGAAGCCGAGCCGCCTTCCGTCGAAGACACGCGCCGCCGCTCGTTCCTCTCCGAGCTGCCGTTCCTGCTGCTCGCGGCGCTCGTCGTCGCCGTCGTCATCAAGACCTTCGTGGTGCAGCCGTTCTACATCCCCTCGGGGTCGATGATCCCGACGTTGCTCGTCGACGACCGGGTGATGGTCTCGAAGCTGAACTACCTGTGGGGCGAGCCCCAGCGCGGCGATGTCGTGGTGTTCGAGAACCCGTACGCGCCCGACATCGAGGAGTCGATCCCCGAACGGGTCGTACGGGCGACGCTCGAGGCACTCGGCATTCGCACCTCGGCGAATGACGATCTCATCAAGCGGGTCGTGGCACTCGGTGGCGAGACCGTCGCCATTGCGGGCAACCAGGTCCTCATCGACGGGGTGCCGCTCGACGAGCCGTACCTCCGCAACGGGTTCGTCATGAGCGAGTTCGGCCCGAGGACGCTCGCCGACGACGAGCTCTTCGTCCTCGGCGACAACCGCAACGAATCCTCCGACGGCAGGGTCTTCGGTCCGATCCCCGTCGATGACGTCATTGGCAAGGCCATCGTCCGCATCTGGCCGCTCGACCGACTGGGCCTCTTGGAGCGCTGAGCCGGTTCAGCGCCGCGGACGCGCTTCGCGCACGGTGAGTGTGCGGCCCTCCACCTCGGCACCATGGAGCTGGCGAATCGCCTGGTCTGCATCGGCCATCGCCACGAACCCGAAGCCACGGGAGCGGTCGCTCTTCGGATGGGTGACGACCGTCGCCTCCCGCACGCTCCCAACCGAGGCGAACAGACGCGAGAGGTCGGCCGATGTCATCGAGAACGGCAGGTTGGCGACGTAGACGTTTCCTTCGACATCGCCCACCGGTCGTGACCACTCCCGGGCCTCCGATCGCTCGTGGCGGCGGACGGGCGTCGCCAGCCGGTCGGATACCGGTTCGTGGCGTGGGCGGACGATCTCGGTTCTCAGCCCCAGTTCGCGGATCAGGCGAGCGGCGTCCTTGGACTGCCCGCGGTCCACGAACGAGTACACGGCGCCTCCCGCCCCGGCCCGCGCCGTGCGTCCCGAGCGGTGCACGTACGCCTTGGCGTCCTCCGGCGGATCGAAGTGCAGGACGCTGGCGACATCGTCGACATGGATGCCGCGGGCGGCGACATCGGTGGCGATGAGGGCGTGCGCTCGCCCCGAGGTGAACGCCCCGAGGGCCCTCGTCCGCTGCGGCTGTGACTTGCCGCCGTGGAGAGCCACACCGATCACCCCCTGGCCGGCGAGTTGCTTGGCCAGACGGTCGGCGCCGTGTCTGGTGCGCGTGAACACGATGGTGGGGCTCGCATCCCGCACGATGGCGGCAGCGTGGTCGATCCGATCGTGGCGCTCCACGCTCCAGAAGTGGTGGGTCGCGTCGATCGTCCGCGCCTGCACCGGCTCTGCCTCGTGTCGCACGGGGTTGCGCTGGTAGTGGCGGGTGATCACCGCCACATCGCCGTCGAGGGTGGCCGAGAACAGCAGCGTCTGGCGGTCGGTCGGGGTGAGGTCGAGGATCCGGCGCACGGCGGGCAGGAAGCCCATGTCGGCCATCCTGTCCGCCTCGTCGATCGCCACGACGTCCAGATCGTCGAGCCGGACGTCACCGGCTCCGATCAGGTCTTCGAGGCGACCAGGGCAGGCCACCACCACGTCGGCGCCGCGGCGCAACGCCGCGCGCTGCGGCCCGTATCCGACCCCTCCGTAGACAACGGCGATCGAGCGGCCGACGGCCTTGGCGA
>CAZCRP010000229.1:0-4928 GCA_964501055.1 uncultured Acidimicrobiaceae bacterium | reverse complement strand
CGAACTGCACGAGTACGCCGTGGTGGGGCCAATGTACGGCCAATCGGGCCAGCAGCATTCCGCCTCCTCGGCGACGAGTCCGAACAACCGTCACCCCACCAGTCATCTCCCCCCCACGGGTATGTACAGGGTGCTCATTGACGAGTTGCTGGTCGGAACCCGGGGTCGTGCGATGAAGAGCTGCGTCGCCGCTCCACAATGTGGTCTTGACGTCGGCCGTGGTCGGTCCGACATGACCACAGGGCGACACGTGTCATGGCTCGTCGACTGTGACGACGAGCCGATCCGTGTCCGCAGCTGACCAGTCGTGTGGTGGGATGATGAGCGACCATGCTTCGGCTTGGGCCGAGCCGAACTTGTGGCCATGGCCGAGGGGAGCATTGGTACCCATCACCAGGTCGACGACGAGCTGCCAGAAGGTCACCACCGGCACGTAGGGCATGTACCTGGAGACGTCCGGGCCTCTCGGTTCGTCCATCCACTCCGGCCGCTCGAACAGGAGGTCGACGCTCAGCCAGGTTATGGGGTCAGACGCATGCTGCAGGTAGACGATCCGTGGCGGACTCCACGGGCCCTCGACAGCCGTGAGGGTGTCCCCGTCCGGTCCGAACCGCACAGTCTCCCCGCCATCGACCACCGGACGCCACACGGGTGAGCCTTCCTGTCGCCGGGATATGAGCTCCTGCCAGAGGCGGTTGGATCGAGGCGGACCGACCCAGAGCACCCCGTCCGTCTGTTCTTCGAGGTCGTCGAGGTCGTCGAAGAGGACCTCCCAGCCGAACGAGCCGAGGCTCTCGCCGTAGAGCAGGAGCCGGGGCCCCGATTCGGCCAGCTGCTCCAGCCGGTCACGCACCGCCTCGAACAGGACCCGGCTCGCCTCCCCGGCACGGTCTTGGTTGCCGATCAGCACCACCCAACTGGGGAGGTAGGAGTACTGGACGGCGACGGCGGCGGTGTCTCCGTTGTACATGTACTCCAAGGGACTCACCGCGTAAGGGTCGATCCATCCGGTGCCGGTGGGAGCAACCAGGAGGAGGATCTCTCTTTCAAAGGCTCCGGTCCGTTCCAGCTCAGCCACCGCCACCGCCGCCCGTCCCGCGGCGGTGTCGGCGGCTTGTAGACCGGCGTAGACCCGGATCGGCTCCAAGCCGGCCTCGCCGTTGAAGTCCTCCAGTTGTTGGAGGGTTGGGGCCTGGGAGACGAACGTCCGCCCCTGTCTTCCCATGGTGTCCCAATCGATCAACGATCCCGGCCCGCCGGCCCGGGTCGGAGACTCGGGCTGGCGGACCTCGAGGTCGAAGCGGCGGTCGGAAGCCAGATAGGCCTCGTTGAGAGCAGCGAAGAGCCTGTCGCCGATCAACACGTCCAAGGCGACCACGCCCATCACCAGCAGCGTCACGACGGCCACCACCACCCCCAGCGCCCGCGACATCCTCCGCTGCAGCAGCCGGACATAGCCGCCCCAGGCTCGCCGGGTCAGCCGTGCGGCCACGACAAGGATGTAACCCACGGCCACCGCGGTGAGGATCGCTCCGAGCAAATAGGTGACCACTCCCGGCTCCATGTCCATGAGCAGGCGAACATCCACCTGCCACCGGTAATGCAATGTCGCGGCCCACACCACGAGCGCCAGCGCCAGTAACAGCAGCGATAGCTGCACCACCCGAGGTACCGTCGGTGACCTGCGTCCCCGCGATATGGATCGAACCAATGCCGCCGGTACCGACCCGAGGCCGTAGCCGAGGGCGATCGCCACTCCCGAAACGGCTCCTTGCAGGTACCAAGGTCGGGGCAGAAGCGACGGCATCAGCGACGCGCTGAACAGGGTCAAAGCTCCGAGCAACCCGCCGAATGGGGGTCGCCAAACCAGCAGCGCAGTTCTCCTCACATCAGTTCCTGCATGACTCCACCCTCGTATCCAAACTCAGGAGCCTCCAAGAAACGCAGGGCGAATCATCCAGCCTGTGAACGTGGGTGAGCCCAAAGCTGCCCCCAGCACGTCTGCGGCCACGGGGAAGGACGCCGGCAGGGCTTTGGTCATGTGGTCGGCAAGCAGATCGATCTGGGCCAGGGTTCCAAGGGTTCGAGGGCGGCGGCGACAGCCTTCGTGAAGCGCCGACCGGGGAGCCGGGGGCCATGCCCTCGTGAGCTCGAGTGCGAGCGGCCATTGCAAAGTCGATCTGATCTCTGAAGGCGGCCATCAGCTGCCGTCGACAAGCACGGGTAACGGCTGCGCAGCTCGTCCCTGAGGGCGGCAGGCGCGGCGAACCGGTCGAACGGTAGAGGTCACCGATGGCCACCACATCGTCGAGTCTGTGTGGCGACCGGCTCGATCCACACCCGAACTTCGGAACGGGGGTGGGTGGCCAAGACCTGGTTGTCCGGGTCGAGGATTTCCGGCAGTGAGGCTGGCGTCGATCTGACGGCCACAACGGCAGGGGTTGGAGGGGTCGACGAGGCCGCACCGGTCGTTGATAACACGACGCAGGGTGCGCCGCGCCCTCGAAACCCGCTGCCGGAACGCCTCCCCTGGTGAGCTCCAGAATCTCAGCCCCCTCGACGTCGGTCAGACCCATGACATCGGCGAGGAGGTGGCGGCGCGTTGGGGGCGGGGAATGCAGAGCAGCATTCCGTAGGTGGAGCTGATCCTGGTTCCTCGCACAACAGCCGGTATTCCGCCTCCTCCAGGGTCGGGTCCGTATGAGCGAGACCTGCATCGAGAAACGCGGCGAACTCCTCCGGGAACTGCACCGATGACTCGACGATCCGTTTCCGAGTACGAAGAAGACTCCTGGTGGCGACCGTGTAAACCCAGGTCGTGAACTTGGACCGCCCCTTCGAAGCTGGCCTGGGTCATGATTCTCACCAGGACCTCCTGGGTGGCGTCCTGGGCGTCGTGTGGTTGTCCGAGGAACCTGAGAGCTAGCCGGTACATCGGATCCTGCAGGCCACGGAGCAGATCGCTGCGAGCCTGCTGGTCGCCGTCGGCGGCACGGCGGGCCAGATCGTCGAAGTCGAAGGTTTCGTCGCGGCTCATGGATGGGAGGCTACGACCTCGCCACGTCCCACCTGTTCAGCATCCTCCAGCAGGTCATGCATGGTGACTAGGGCATCGACCTCGTCGGCCTTGGCCAGGAGCCGCTCCTCACCGTCGGGAACACTCCAGGTCAGAACGTCGAGCCAGATCCCGTCACCCACTTCCACCAGCAGTGCCCTTCACAGCTCGGGGCAGAGCCGAGTGGCTTCCTCGATCGCAGCGGGGCGAATCGCCAGCAGCGGCCCCACCGCGTCAGCAGGTACCTTGGCTCGCCACACTTGCACATACTCAGTCATATCGCTCACCACGCTCGATGGGCGGCGGAGGTCGCCGCTCCAGAACATTGAGAGCCCTCAACTCGCCGGGTGTGACGAGAAATTCCGCACCATTTCAGTCGCGGGTGACGTCGGCTGGATGGCTGGTGGGAGGCCGTCGCTTTCGAGTCCAATTACTGCGCGGCGAACCGACCTTACCCTCAGAGCAGCAGCCACCGCGAACGTCATCTCGCCCGCGGCGGTCTCGACGCATCATCGTGGACTCCCCCTCAGGGCGCTGACAGATCCTCACCCTGATCGTTCCCCTCTTCGATGGCCGCTACGCCCAACTGCACCGCCGCCACTCGCCCCTGAGGTGGCGAGCAGCCAGCGAACGTCAGCCCTCGACGCCCAGTGCACGATCGTCCGCGCGTTGGGCGCGCGATGGGGGCATGGGATGAGATCGGCACGGAGTCAGAATGCGAGTCGAGTGTCAGCTACGAGGTGCGGCGGTGCAGGATCTCGATCATGGCGGCTGCACGTCTGGGGGTTGTGTCCCGATTACCGGGACCGAAGTCGGGACATCGAGTCGATGACGGCGGGACGGTCGCGGACGTAGCGTGATGCCATGTTCTCGATGTGTCGATCCGCCAGATAGGAGCGAGCCATGTCCGAACCTGCCGCAGATGCCCTCGTCGGTGCCAGTGAGACGCAGTCTCGTCTGTCACATGCTCGGTCCTGGAGTTTCCGAGCCGCGTTGATCTTCGCCGCGCTCTTGCCCTTGCTGTGGGGGGTGGGATCGTTGGTCGAGTCCTTTGACGGCGGTTCCCACCTCGTACACGCCCTGATCGGTGCTGGCGTCGTGCTCGCGGCGGTGTGGCTGGCGCCGTTGGTAGCGATGTGGAGTCCGGAGCGGCTGCCGGTGGCCCTGCTGGGCTACTTGTCGTTCGTTCTCGCGGCCGTTCTGGCTGTGGCGCTGTCGGCGAGCAACATCGTGCTCGCGGTCATTCTGGTCGTCCAGGCGGGTCTGATCACCCTGCTGCATCCCTACCGGCGCGCGGCGTTCCGACGCCCCGTGGCGATCAGCCCGCTGCTGTTGCCGTTGGCGGTGCTGGTAGGCGCGGCCGTCGCCCCGTACGCGGTCAGCGAGGCCGGGTTGCAGGCAAGCGGCGACGCACATGCGGTTGTGGACCACTACTTCGATCAGGCGTGGTTCGTGCTCGCGGTCACACTGATGCTCTTGCTCGCCGCGCTTCGCGACGACGCGCGCCGATTCGCTGGCCGTACCGGCGGAGCCGCCCTGGCCGCATTCGGGCTGGTCAGCATCCTGCTGCCGACGGTCTCATCGAGTGTGGGGGTGAGCTGGGGCGCCGTCGCCTTGGCGGCAGGCTTGACCGCGATCGTGGTCGCGGAGTGGGACGCGCGCCGGGCGACCGTGAGCAGCACCGCCAGCGCCGCCCGGCTGACGCCGTGATGCTGCATACTGCGGTGTGACCAGCCGGCCCGTGATCGAACGAGCACCGCCGTTGGGGGCTCCAGGCCACCAGAGCGCAGGTGCGGGCCCGACGCCGCGGCGCCTCGGGTTGCGGGCTGCTCCTCTCGCCTCGGGTTTGGCCGCGCTCTCGGCGGTGCTGTCC
>CAZCRP010000228.1:0-4944 GCA_964501055.1 uncultured Acidimicrobiaceae bacterium | reverse complement strand
CTTTTCTCCCTCCGTAGGGGGGAGACAGCCTCGCCGCAGGCGAGGCAGAGGGGGGACTCTTCTTTTCTCCCTCCGTAGGGGGGAGACAGCCTCGCCGCAGGCGAGGCAGAGGGGGGTTTCTTGCTTCTTTCTCCCTCCGTAGGGGGGAGACAGCCTCGCCGCAGGCGAGGCAGAGGGGGGAATCCCAGGACGTGGGTTCCCCACCACGGCGCCGGGCACGCGGGGAAGGAGGCTCAGACCGAGTCGGCAGGCGGGGTGCCGGGATTCCCGCCGCCGGGCAACATGCGCCGCTACCTGCTGCGCTTCACCCCGATCCCGGTGGGAGGCGCTTACACGTCGAGAAGCTCGTGGATCAAGGCAACGATGGCCTGTGCGTGCTCGAGATCCGCCGCGACCTCCTGGCGTCCGAACACTCGATGGCCGTACTCCGACCGGTTGCGGTTTCGTCGCATCGCATCGAGTCGTGCCAGGTCCCGGGAATCACTCGCGAGTGACTCGGCGTAGAGCGCGATGGAGCGATGCGCGCCTGGAACGGACCGGACACGGAGCCCGTGCACCAGCATGTGCGCGGCCACCGCCTTACGAGCCGCGTCGTATGCCAGCCCATATGCACCCGCGCGGTCGATGTCGAGAATGTGCGCGGCTGCGTCGAGGTGGCGGCTCGCATCGGCGAGCCATACCGCGGCGGTGTCCCGGTCAGGGGGGACCCGTTCGATGAGACCGGTTCGGATGAGATCATCCACCGAGGTCACGTCAGCTTCACACGCGGGCCGTCACGCACCGTGCGCAGGAAGCCAGACGACGCGTCGTTCCACTCGGCTTGTTCGAGCACCGTCGCATTCACCGGGCGACCGACGATTGCCTCGACCTCGCGCAGCGCCTCGTGGAGCGCATCGAGATCGGGCCGCCCGATCACCATCACGTCGATGTCGTGGGGCTGGTCCGCCGTCGAGTCGATCTCCGATGCCGCCCAGGACCCGTAGATGAAGGACTGGTCGATGCCGGCGATGTTCGCCAGCCGTTCCGCGAGCAGTTCGCCGGGGCCAAAGGCGCTGATGACGAGGGATCGGAGCGCGTGGTGAAACGGCGAGTCCGGGTTCGCCTCGACGAGCCTCGACCGCCCCACCCGATGCGTGCGGACCAGTTCTGCGGCTTCGAGCCTTTCGACCTCCTTGTGGACTGCTCCCAACGAAACCCCGGCACGGTCCGCCAAGTCGGTGAGTGAGAGGGGAACGTCGGCGAGGGCCAGGAGTTCGAGGAGGATGGACGCCTGGGCGTTGGAACGGAAGATCGGCAGCCGTGATGTCGATGAAACCTTCACAATTCATGAATATATCTTCGCGCTTTGTGAAACGTCAAGGGGATCGGCAGGGCGGCTGCTCATGCTCGAGCGAACCTCTCCCGGGTCTTCTGTAGCGCAGAAGGGTGCGTTCTCGCACCCTTCGTGCGCTAAAAAGCGGGGGTGGGAGGCGGGTAGCCTGCGGGGGATGGGTGAGATCGTGGCTCCGCAGGTGCTGGTGTTGACCGGGATGTCGGGGGCGGGGCGGTCGACGGCGGCCAAAGTGCTGGAAGACCTGGGATACACGGTCATCGACAACCTGCCGCCGCAACTGATCGTGGGGGCGGTCGACCACCACCAGGTGACCGAGGGCCGCCGGCGGGTGGCGATGGTGATCGACTCCCGGGGCGGGCTCCCCGTCGACGCCATCCGCACCGCCATCCGCGACCTCGAACAGCAGGGCATCCGCACCCGGCTCCTGTTCCTCGACGCCGACGACCAGATGATCATCCGCCGCTACGAGGAGAACCGCCGGCCCCACCCGCTGCGCAAGGGAAGCCTGGCCGAGGCGATCGCCGCCGAACGGGAACTGTTGGACCCGCTGCGGGACGAGGCGGACACCGTCATCGACACCACCGACCTCAACGTCCACCAACTCCGCGCCCGCATCGACGACCAGTTCTCCGAGGGCAGCCCGGAACGGCCGATGCGGGTGTCGGTCACCTCCTTCGGGTTCAAGCACGGCACCCCCCGCGACACCGACCTGATGTTCGACGTCCGCTTTCTCCCCAACCCGCACTGGGTGCCGGAGCTGCGCCCCTACCGCGGCACCGACCAGCCGGTGTCCAAGTTCGTGCTCGACTCCGACGACGCCCGCGAGTTCCTGCAGCGGGTGGAGGACCTGTTGGACTTCCTCATCCCGCGCTTCGCCGCCGAAGGCAAGTCGTACCTCACCATCGGCATCGGCTGCACCGGCGGCCACCACCGCTCGGTCGCCCTGGCGGAGGAGCTCGGGCGGTGGCTGGCCGACCAGTCGATCGACGCCAGGGTCCGCCACCGCGACATCGCCAAATGACCCAGCCGGAACTCGCAACCAAGCTCGACCTCAACCCGTTCCGCCTCGACCCTGCCGGGCCGAAGGTGGTGGCGATCGGCGGCGGCCACGGGCTCGCCGCCGCCCTCGAAGCGGTGCAGTCCTACGCCTCCCATATCACCGCCGTCGTCTCGGTCGCGGACGACGGCGGCTCCTCCGGCCGGCTCACCTCCGGCATGGGGGTGCCCGCCCCCGGCGACATCCGCCGCTGCCTGCTGGCGCTCACCCCCGACCCCGGCATCTGGTACGAGCTGTTCAACTACCGCTTCCCGGGGGAGCCGGACGGCTCGTCCGACACCTCCCCCCAGGACGTGGGCGGCCACGCGCTCGGCAACCTGCTGCTGGTGGCCCTGGCCGACCTGTGCGGCGGCGACTTCGCCCTGGCGGTCAAACAGGCCGGGTCGCTGCTGGGCGCCCTCGGCACCGTCGTTCCCGCCACCACCGAGCCGGCCTGGCTGTCAGCCGACATCGCCGGCCGGCGAATCGACGGCCAGGTGGCGGTGTCCACCACCCCCGGCGGGATCGACCGGCTGGTCCTCGGACCCGACGGGATCGCCGCCAACCCCGATGCATTGGCGGCGATGGCGGCGGCCGATCAGATCGTGCTCGGGCCGGGCAGTCTCTTCACCTCCGTCATCGCTGCGCTGGCGGCGCCGGGGATGGCCGCCGCCGTCGAGTCCGCCCGCGGCCGGATCGTCTCGGTGCTCAACCTCGTGACTCAAAACCACGAGACCTCCGGGCTGAGCGGATGGGACCACCTGCGGGCTTTCGGTCTCCACGTGGGGCTCCTGCGGGGCGGTGGTATCGTCGCCCACCGGGGCGATCTCGACGTGCCGGCGAGCGTGGAAAGGGTCCAGATCGACACCGAGGCGGCCGCCGGACTGGGGTGGGACCTGTACGAGGCCGACGTGGCCGACGCCGAGGCCAGCTGGCCGGCGCATGATCCGATCAAGCTGGGAGCGGTGCTCCGCAACGTGATCTGAGGGAGCGATGACGCAGTTTCTGACACTCGATGACGTGGACACCGCCGGCCGGACGATCCTCGTCCGTAGCGACCTCAACGTCCCCCTCGACGACGGCGAAGTGGGCGACGACTTCCGTCTGCGGATGGCGCTCCCCACCCTCACCCGGCTGCGGGAAGGCGGCGCCAAGGTGGTCGTGTGCTCGCACCTGGGTCGCCCCCAAGGGCGCGATGCCGCCTTCTCGCTCCTGCCGGTGGCGGCCCGCATGACAGAACTGGCCGGCTACCCCATCGAGCACGTGGCCGCCACCGTCGGCGCGGCGGCTACCAATGCGGTCAACGCCGCCGGCAGCGGCGACGTCCTCATGTTGGAGAACACCCGCTTCGAAGCGGGCGAGACCAAGAACGACCCGGGGCTGGCGGACTTCTTCGCCGGGCTGTGCGACCTGTTCGTGCAGGACGCCTTCGGTTCGGTGCACCGGGCCCACGCCTCCACCGTGGGGGTGGCCGAGCGGGTGCCGTCGGTGGCGGGGCCGTTGCTGGTGGCCGAGGTGAAGGCGCTGTCGCGGTTCCTCACCGACACCGAGCGCCCATACGTGGTGCTGCTGGGCGGGGCCAAGATCTCCGACAAGTTGGGAGTGGTGCAGTCGCTCCTGCCCCGCACCGACACGATGCTGATCGGCGGAGGGATGTGCTTCACGTTCCTGCTGGCGGAGGGTCACGGGATCGGCGCCAGCCTGGTCGAAGACGACATGGTGGCCGAGGTCCGCGAGTTGCTGTCAGGCGAGCACGGCCACAAGATCCGCCTCCCCGCCGACATCGTCATCGCCGACCGATTCGCGGCGGACGCCTCCCACCGCATCGTCGCCGCCGGGGACATGCCGGACGACTGGCTGGGGCTCGACATCGGACCCGCCACCGTCGACGCCTTCCGGGACGTGATCTCCGGCGCCGCCTCGCTCTTCTGGAACGGTCCGATGGGCGTGTTCGAATGGGAGCCGTTCCGGTCCGGCACCGAGGACATCGCCAAGGCCGTAGCCGGGGCGAGCGGGTTCACGGCGGTGGGAGGCGGCGACTCGGTGGCGGCGCTGCGCGAACTCGGACTGGCCGAGAAGATCTCCCACGTCTCGACCGGGGGAGGGGCTGGACTCGAGATGCTGGAAGGCGCCGAGCTGCCGGGGATCAAGGTGCTGGAGCGGTGGGCACGATGAGCGACCGCCGCGACCTCATCGTCGGGAATTGGAAGATGAACGCCAACCATCTGGAGGCGATCCAGATGGTCCAGAAGCTGTCGTACCGGCTCGATCCGGCCGACACCGAGCGGGTGGAGGTGGTGGTGGCGCCGCCGTTCACGTCGCTGCGCTCGGTGCAGACGGTGATCGAGGCCGATCGCCTCCCGCTGGGGCTGGGAGCCCAGCACGTCGACTGGCGGGAGTCGGGGGCGTACACCGGCGAGATCTCCCCCCCGATGCTGGCCAAGCTCGGCGTGGCCCATGTCATCGTCGGCCACTCCGAGCGGCGGGCGCATTTCGGGGAGACCGACGAGACGGTGAACCTGCGTGCCAAGGCGGTGCTCGCCGCCGGCATGCGTCCCATCGTGTGTGTCGGCGA
>CAZCRP010000227.1:0-4946 GCA_964501055.1 uncultured Acidimicrobiaceae bacterium | reverse complement strand
CCGGGATGCCAACGTGGCGACGGTGCCGGTCGGCTACGCCGACGGCGTGCCCCGGCTGCTGTCCGATGCGGGCATGGTGGTGCTCGGTGGGGCGCGCCGTCCGCTGGCGGGAACGGTCACGATGGACCAGCTCATGGTCGACTGCGGCGACGATCCGGTCATGGTCGGCGACGAGGTCGTGCTCATCGGGCGTCAGGGAGCCGGCGAGGTGACCGCCGACGAGTGGGCGGAGCTGACGGGGACCATCACCTACGAGATCGTGTGCGGCATCGGTCCGAGGCTTCCCCGTCGATTCATCGAATAGGCTGGCTGAGCCGTGTCAGCTCTCGATGAATTGCGCGCCGTCGCCGAGTCTTGCGTGGACTGCGCGCTGTCCCAGACCCGCACCAGGGTCGTGTTCGGTACGGGTGCTCCCGCTGCGGATCTGATGTTCGTGGGCGAGGCTCCCGGTCGGAACGAGGATCTGCAGGGGGAGCCGTTCGTGGGCGCGGCCGGCCGCCTGCTCGACCAGCTGTTGGCGGAAGCGGGAATCGCCCGGGAACGGGTGTACATCGCCAACGTGCTCAAGTGCCGTCCGCCGGGCAATCGCGACCCGCACCCCGATGAGATCACGGCGTGCAAGCACTACCTGCGATCGCAGTTGGAGCTGGTGGATCCCCGGGTGGTGGTGACGCTCGGCAACTTCGCCACCAAGCTGCTCCTGAGGACCGAGATGGGCATCACCAGGATGCGGGGGAGGCCGTACCGCTGGTGGCGGGACAAGGTGCTCGTACCCACGTACCATCCGGCCGCGGCGTTGCGCGGCGGCGACCGTGTCACCGATCTCATGCGGGAGGACTTCCAGATCATGCGCGCAGCGCTCGACGAACCCCTCGATGGCGACGCCACCGCCACCGCGCCCGGGGACTCCTCCGACCACGAGGGCCAGGTCGAACCGCAGCAGCTGGGCCTTTTCGGATGATCGCCGTCCGGTGCGCCACGGAGGTGGAGACGAGAGCGCTGGCCGCCCGCCTAGCGTCGTTGTGCCGGCCGGGAGACGTCATCGTCCTGTCGGGTGGGATGGGGGTGGGCAAGACGACCTTCGTCGGCGGGCTGGCCGACGGCCTGGGAGTGGAGGAGTCCATCACGAGCCCGACTTTCATCCTGGTGCGCACCTACACGTCAGGGTTCCTCCCCCTCGTCCACGTCGACATCTATCGCATCGCGACCGCGCTGGAGTTCGACGACCTCGAGGTGCTCGAGATGGGGAGGGAAGGGGTCGTTGCGATCGAGTGGGGCGAGGCGGTGGCCGCGGTGCTCCCGGTGGATCGGCTCCACGTCGACCTCGCCATCGGGGACGGTGAGGAGCGGGTGGTCACCCTGCGCCCGCTGGGGGCGTGGGAAGCCAGACCGCTGGCAGAGGTGGGCGGCTGATGGTCAAGGTGCTCGCCATCGAGACTGCCACTCCCGCTTCGTCGGTGGCTCTGGCCGACGGCCGTGAGATCGTCGCCTCGGCGTCCCGGCTGGATCGTCAGGGCCATGCCGGGTTCCTGGTGCCGGCGATCGACTTCTGCTTCGACCAGGTCGGTTGGAGTCCGACCGACCTCGATGCCATCGTCGTCGACATCGGTCCTGGCCTGTACACGGGGATCAGGGTCGGCCTCGCCACCGCGCAAGGGCTGGCGGCCGCGGTGGGCGTCCCGCTCTTGCCGGTCGTCTCGCTCGATGCCATCGCGCTCAGGGCGGCCACCGGTCACCGCCACATCTGGGCGATGGTCGACGTGCGCAGGGACGAACTGGCGGTGGCCTCCTACCACCCCGTCCCGGGCGGCGTGGTGAAGGACGCCCCGCCGGAGATCGTCTCCCACGACGAGTTGCGCGCCGCGCTCGAGTCCGACCCGGTGGACGTGCTGCTCGTCGGTGACACGGGGGTGCTGTCCGAGGCCACCATGCGCGGGCTGCACCGTGTCAAGAGGGGCGGGCCGCGGTACCCACACGCCGAGGACCTGATCGAGGCGAGCGGGGGCGCGCTCGAGTCCGACGAGATCCCCCATCCCGACGAGGTCAGGCCGCTCTATCTGCGGGAGCCGGACGTGCAGATCAATTGGACAGCGCTCGAGTCGGATCCGTGGGGTGGGCAATGATGGGCGCGTCCACTGTCACGCTCCGGTCGATGCGCCCTGAAGACATCGAGGCGGCCCATCTGCTCGAGCAGTCGGTGTACCGCCAGGCGTGGTCGGAGCAGGTCTTCGTGGACGAACTCGGTCAGTCGAACCGCCGCTACTTCGTGGCCGAGGTCGATGGCACGCTCGGCGGATACGGCGGGGTGATGCTCGTAGGGTCGGAAGCGCACATCACGACGGTGGTCGTCGATCCCCGCTTCCGTCAGGCACGGATCGCGACACGGCTCATGCTGGCGCTCGTCGATGAGGCGCTCGCGGCGGAGGCGGACTCGCTGACCCTCGAGGTCAGGGTGTCCAACGAGGCCGCACAGGCCCTGTACCGCAGGTTCGGCATGGCGCCGGTGGGGGTGCGTAAGCGGTACTACCGAGACGAGGATGCACTGATCATGTGGGTCCACGACATCGACGCCGCCGAATATCGGCAGCGGCTGGCACAGATCAGGGAGACGGTGGCGTGAATCCGACGATCCTGGCATTCGAGACCTCGTGCGACGAGACGGCGGTGGCGGTCGTGCGCGGGCGGGAGATGCTCTCCAACGTGCTCGCCTCCCAAGTCGGGTTGCATGCGCGCTTCGGAGGTGTGGTGCCCGAGGTGGCGGCGCGTGCCCACGTCGAGTCCATCAGGTCACTCACCCATCGCGCGCTCACCGATGCAGGAGTCCATCCCGACGACCTCGACGCCATCGCCGCCACCGAAGGCCCCGGGCTCGTCGGCGCGCTGCTGGTGGGCCACTCCTTCGCCAAGGCCACCGCCTGGGCCCGCCAGATCCCCTTCGTAGGCGTCGATCACATGGAGGGTCACCTGTTCGCGCCGGTGTTCGAGCACCCTGACTACCAGCCGCCGGCGGTGGTGCTGTTGGTCTCCGGCGGCCACAGCCAACTGGTGCATGTCCGCGCCTGGGGCGAATACGAGATCCTCGGCGAGACGATCGACGATGCGGCCGGGGAGGCATTCGACAAGCTGGCGCGGGTGATGGGTCTCGGTTTCCCCGGCGGCCCCGCCATCGACGCCGAGTCCGAGGGGGGCGACCCCGACGCGATCCGCTTCCCCCGTGCCCTGGCGGACCGCAGGCACCATTTCTCTTTCTCGGGCCTGAAGACGTCGGTGATCACCTACCTGCAGAAGCAGGCGGGCAACCTCCCCCCCCGGGCGGACGTGGCCGCGTCCGTGCAGGAAGCCATCGTCGACGTGTTGGTCGACAAGACCATCAACGCCGTCGAGGACACCGGTGTGCTCCGGGTCGCCGCCGGTGGTGGTGTGGTCGCCAACCGCCGCCTGCGTGCCCGGCTGACGATCGCGTGTGAGGAGCGCGGGATCGCCCTCCACCTCCCTTCGCCGGAACTCGCCACCGACAACGGGGCCATGATCGGCGCCGCCGCGGTCCATTGGCTCGAGCGGGGTGCCATCACCGCCTGGGACGCCACGGTCGACGCCGGCAAGAGGCTCTGAGCCGCTCTTGGCACTCGTCGGGTGAGAGTGCTAAGTTTCGCTGGCACTCCAACAGGGAGAGTGCTAGCAGTCGCTCGAGGGCGCTGCTACCGATCTCAAGCAGTCGCAGGAGGAGCTACATGAAGCTTCAGCCTCTCGGTGATCGAGTGGTCGTCAAGCCCGACGCAGACCAGGACATGCGCACCGCGTCCGGTCTCGTGATTCCCGACACCGCCAAGGAAAAGCCCCAGACGGGCGAGGTCGTGGCCGTAGGCCCCGGCGCGTTCGACGACGACGGCGACCGTATGCCGATGGATGTGAAGGTCGGTGACACCGTCCTCTACTCGAAGTTCGCGGGCACAGAGTTCAAGGTCGACGGCGTCGAGCACCTCGTCCTCAGCCAGCGCGACCTCCTCGCCATCGTCAACTGAAGGAGTATTGATCACACATGGCAGCGAAAGAACTTCGATTTGACGAGCAGGCCCGGAAGAGCCTGCAGGCCGGCGTCGACAAGCTGGCCGACACCGTGAAGGTGACGCTCGGCCCGCGGGGTCGGAACGTCGTGCTGGAGAAGAAGTGGGGAGCCCCCACCATCACCAACGACGGAGTCACCATCGCCAAGGAGATCGAGCTCGACGACCCATGGGAGAACATGGGCGCCAAGCTCGCCTACGAGGTGGCCAACAAGACAGACAACGTCGCCGGTGACGGGACCACGACCGCCACGGTCCTCGCCCAGGCGATGGTGAAGGAAGGCCTCCGCCAGGTGGCCGCCGGCGCCAACCCGATGGAGCTGAAGCGCGGCATCGAAGGAGCCGTCGACGCGGCGGTGAAGGCGATCCTCGACATGGCGATCGAGATCGACACGTCGGCCCAGATCACCCACGTCGCCTCGATCTCCGCCAACAATGATCCTGTGATCGGCAAGACGATCGCCGACGCGTTCGACCGGGTCGGCAAGGACGGCGTCATCACCGTGGAAGAGGGCCAGACCTTCGGTCTCGAGCTCGAGTTCACCGAGGGCATGCAGTTCGACAAGGGCTACATCTCGCCGTACTTCATCACCGACGCAGATCGGCAAGAGGCGGTGCTCGAGGATCCCTACATCCTCATTGCCAACCAGAAGATCGGATCGGTCAACGACATGCTTCCGGTTCTCGAGAAGATCATGCAGACGGGCAAGCCCGTGCTGGTGCTCTCCGAGGACGTCGAAGGTGAGGCACTCGCCACACTCGTCGTCAACAAGATCCGCGGCACCTTCGCTTCGGCGGCCGTCAAGGCCCCTGGGTTCGGTGAGCGTCGCAAGGCCATGCTCCAGGACATCGCCATCCTCACCGGTGGCACGGTGATCTCCG
>CAZCRP010000226.1:0-4951 GCA_964501055.1 uncultured Acidimicrobiaceae bacterium | reverse complement strand
ACTCCCGAACCCAGGGTTCCCAGCTACCGCCACGGTAGCTGGGAGCCCACGGTTCAGACCTCGGGAAAAGGAACCGAGACCGGGTGGCGGCGGTCGAAACGGAGGTGGGTCGTGTAGCCGGCGTCGCGGGCCGCCCGCACCACCTCGCGATGGCCGTCGGCGGCCTCGTGCGGGAAGTGGGCGTCGGACGCGAGCGTGATCCCCACCCCGGCATTGCGGAAGCGCGAGAGGAACGCCGCCGACGGATAGACCTCCGCCGCCGGCTTGCGCAGACCCTGCGACGACACCTCCACCGCGGTGCCACTGGCCGCGGCGGCGGCCACCACCTCGTCGTAGCGACCCACCGGCTCGGACGGCAGCCGCATCCCGTACTTCTTCGGGAGGTCGACATGGGCCAGCACGTCGACCGCACCCGAGGCCGCCAGGGCGACGGCCAGGTCGAAATAGCGGTTCCAGGTCCACTCCAGCCCCTTCAGCTCCCAGCCGTCCAGCGATGCGGAGGAGTCGATCGACCAGCCACCGATCCAATGCACCGAGCCGATCAGGAAGTCCCACGGGTACGGGGCGAGCAGCTCGCAGACGGCGCCGATCGAGGCGGGGAAGAAGTCGACCTCCAGCCCGAGCTTGACCGGCAGCCCCCGATCCTTCGCCGCCACCACCGCCGCCACGTACCTCTCCAGCGAGAGGTTGCGATCGGCGGCGACGAACCCGGCGGTGTGATCGGCCAGCCCCCGGTGCGGTTCGTCGGCCCAGAAGTCGCCCAGCGGCTCCACCGACTCGACACATCGGTACAGGTGCTCGGTGAAACCGAGCTCGGTCACCCCGCGAGTGGCCGCCGCCTCCACGTACGCCTCGATGTGTCCGGCCGGATACTCGCCGGCGGGTGGGCCGACCTCGCTCGGCTCGTGGGGGTGGAGATGCAGGTGGTAGTCGGACAACGCTCAGCGGTACTGCTCGACCAGCGCCTGCAGCGGTCCCGGACCGACGGCGTCGGCCACCTGGTTCCAGGTGGCGGCCGACAATTCGCCGTCCGCTTCGAGCTCGGCGGCGGCCAGGTACACGGCATCGGCAAGCGCCGCGAAGAGACCCACCTGATCCCGCTCCACCGCGGTGGCGACGGCCATCCGCGCCCCGGCCGCATCCTTCCGTCCCAGCGCCTCCACCGCCCGCTCAGCTGCGGTCAGCGCCTGTCGTTGCTTCTGTCCGTCCATCGCCTGCTCCACGGTACCCCCGGGAACTCCTCCGGGGCGCCGGCTCACACCTCCCGGAAGAAGTACCTCCGCAGCACGTCCAGACGACCTTCCATGCTCGACTCGTCCAGATACCACAGCATCCCGGCGATGGTCGACAGCATCGGGTTGCCGTCCTGGGGCGTGAAACAGAATCCCACCACCTCGTTGCCTCCTCGCACCGCCAGCGTGTCGAGCGCGACCACCGTCTGGCTGAGGATGCGGCCGTAGTATCCGTGGTCGCGACCGAAGCTGAAAACCGCGTTGGCCGACCGTTTGTACGTGACCGCCACCCTGGTGTTGGCCGTCAGTCGGTCCTTGACCTCGTCGAGGGTGACGTCCCGATCCAGGGTGAGGCTGAAGTGGATGGCGTGCATGTACTGGCTGTTCATCTTGAGCGCCGACGAGAACAGGTTGAGGTCGTAGCCGAGCGTCCCGAACAGCCCGTGCGCGTCCCGGGCGTGATGCGTGCCGAAGCGGGGGTCCTTGTGCGGCTCCACCGTCGGCGACGGCACGAACCCGTCGTCCTGCGAGATGTCGTTCGAGCGCCGCACGCACAGGAAGCGCCCATCCTCCAGATGGCTGGCACCGTCGGGGTCCATCGCCAGTGTCTTCACCAGCACCGCGATGTTGTGCGTGTTGCACGACACGACGTGGAGGTAGCGGTCGTCGTCGTGGCTGAGGGCGGCGTCGTTGATGCCGCGGGCGTACATCTTGCCGAAGCCGTACTCGCTGCCCTGGGCCATGAACCCGATCGGCCCGGCCGCCTGTTCGTAGTACTCGGCCTTCATCTCGTTGCCGACCGGTGTGCAGTCGATCACCACCGACGCCCGGTCGATCGCCTGACGGGCCTCGTACTTCGGCGCATGGCCCAACTGCTCGAAATCGATCCGCCGGTCGGCGTCGGTGGCGAGGATCGCCCCCCGCCGCTCCAGGTCGCTCACCTTGCCCCGTTCGGTCAGGAGCGGTGTCCGCTTGTGGAACGTGACCTCGTCGATCCCGAAATCGTCTCGGTGATCGGCGAGCAGCCCGATGAGCGGCTCACCAATCGTCCCTGTCCCGACGACGTGGACGATCTTCGACATGGCGCCTCCGTTGGTCAGATCAAAATTGCTCGGCTTCGGTCGAGCCGACAAGTGCCAAGGTAGACGCGTCGCCGCCCGCGACGGCATTCGAGACCGCATCGAAGTACCCGGCGCCCACTTCCCGCTGGTGACGAGTGGCGGTGTACCCGAAGGACTCGTCGGCGAATTCGCGCTGCTGGAGCTCGACGTACGCGGCCATGCCTCGGTTGGCGTAGCCGCGGGCCAGGTCGAACATCGCCGAGTTGAGGGCATGGAAGCCGGCCAGCGTGATGAACTGGAACTTGTATCCCATCGCCCCGAGTTCCTTCTGGAAGCCGGCGATCGCGTCGTCGTCGAGATGCGCCTTCCAGTTGAACGAGGGCGAGCAGTTGTACGCCAGCGGCTTGCCGGGGAACCGGGCGTGGATCGCGTCGGCGAACCGTGCCGCCTCGTCCAGGTCCGGCTTGGCCGTCTCGCACCACAGCAGATCCGCATAGGGGGCGTAGGCGAGTCCGCGCGCGATCGCCTGGTCGAGTCCGGGCCGCACTCGGAAGAACCCCTCCGGCGTGCGCTCCCCGGTGCAGAAGGGACGGTCCACCTCGTCGATGTCGCTGGTCAGCAGGTTGGCGGCGTTGGCATCGGTGCGCGCCACCACGACGGTCGGGACGTCGAGCACGTCGGCTGCCAACCTGGCGGCGGTCAGCGTCCTGATGTGCTGGCTGGTGGGGACCAGCACCTTCCCCCCCATGTGACCGCACTTCTTCTCGGCCGCCAGTTGGTCCTCGAAGTGCACCCCCGCCGCGCCCGCTTCGATGAATGACTTCGTCAGCTCGAACACGTTGAGCGCGCCCCCGAAGCCGGCCTCGCCGTCGGCGACGATCGGGGCGAACCAGTCCGTCGACTCGTTCCCTTCGCTCCACTCGATCTGGTCGGCCCGGCGCAGAGCGGCGTTGATCCGTCGCACGAGCGCCGGCGCCGAGTTCGCCGGGTAGAGCGACTGGTCGGGGTACACCTCGCCTGCCAGATTGCCGTCCGCCGCCACCTGCCATCCGGACAGGTAGATGGCCCGCAGCCCCGCCTTGACCATCTGCGCCGCCTGGCCGCCCGAGAGGGCGCCGAGGGCGTTGACGTAGTCGTCGCCCTCGATCATCCGCCACAGTTTCTCGGCCATGGCCCGAGCCAGCGTGTGCTCCTCCTGCAACGAGCCGCGCAAGTTGACGACCTCGGCGGCCGTGTAGCTGCGGGCGATTCCCGTCCACCGTGGGTCGGATGCCCACTGGTCTTCGAGGGCGGCGATCTGGCTCTGGCGTGATGTCATCGTCGTTCTCCGATCGGTCGTGATCAGTCGATCAGTTCGTAGGCGGGCAGGGTCAGGAAGTCGTGGAACGTGTCCCCGAGCGACACCTCCTCGAAGATCTTGCGGGCATCCGTCAGGTGGGGGAGGTCGAGACGGGCACACTCCTCGTCGATGAGGCGCCGCACCCGCTCCTCGGTGACGGGCTCGCCGTCGTCGGTGCGCACGCCGTGTCTGACCCACTGCCAGATCTGGGAGCGACTGATCTCGGCGGTGGCGGCGTCTTCCATCAGGTCGTCGAGTGCCGCCGCGCCCTGCCCTCCGAGCCAGGCCGCCAGGTAGCGGATGCCCACGGAGATGTTGGTGCGCAATCCGGCATCGGTGACCGTTCCGCCGTTGACCCTCACATCGGTGAGGTCGGAGACCTCGACTCCGAATTCCACCTCGCGGTCGAGTTGATGGGGCCGGGTCCCCAGCACCTGGTCGAACTCGCGACGGGCGACCTCGACGAGGTCGGGATGCGCGACCCAGGTGCCGTCACAGCCCTGCTGGGCTTCCCGCCGCTTGTCTGCCGCCACCTTCTCCAGCGCCTCGGCGGTCACCTGCGGATTGCGCCGGTTGGGAATGAAGGCTGCCATCCCGCCGATGGCGTATGCCCCGCGACGATGACAGGTCTGGACCAGGAGGTCTGTGTAGGCCCGCATGAACGGCACCGTCATCGCCACCTGCGCCCGATCGGGGAGGACGAAGGCGGGGTCGTGGCGGAATGCCTTGATGACCGAGAAGATGTAGTCCCAGCGTCCGGCGTTGAGGCCGGAGGCGTGGTCACGCAGCTCGAAGAGGATCTCGTCCATCTCGTGGGCCGCCCAGATCGTCTCGATGAGGACGGTGGCACGGACCGTGCCGTGCGGGATGCCCAGCGCCGACTGGGCGTAGGCGAACACGTCGTTCCACAGCCTCGCCTCCAGATACGACTCGAGCTTGGCGAGGTAGAAGTAAGGGCCCGAGCCGACGTCGAGCGCCACCCGGCCACCGTGGAACAGGTAGAGACCGGCGTCGAACAGCGAGGCCGAGACGGGGGCGCCCTCGACGGTCAGATGCTTCTCGGGGAGATGCCAGCCGCGGGGTCGAACCACAAGCGTGGCGCGCTGGTCGTCCAACTCGTACTGCTTGGCGCCCGAGTCGAACGTCAGCGTGCCGCGCTGCGCCTCGATCAGGTTGGCCTGGCCGGTCACCACGTTGGCCCAGGTGGGGGACGTCGCGTCCTCGAGATCGGCCATGAACACCTGCGCGCCCGAATTGAGGGCGTTGATCATCATCTTGGCGTCGACCGGCCCGGTGATCTCGACCCGGCGGTCGACGAG
>CAZCRP010000225.1:0-4959 GCA_964501055.1 uncultured Acidimicrobiaceae bacterium | reverse complement strand
GACGGCCGCCCTCGGCCGGTTCCTCCCCGCCTGGCAGGGGGTCGCCGCCAGTCCCGGCCATGTGACGGCCGCGGCCGCGGTCCGTCAGCTGCTGGGCGCCACCCTCCCCGCGTCGGTGCTCGAGCGCGACGTGCTCGCCGCCCGGGCGTACGACGCCCCTCCGGAGCTCGATCGCCTCCTCACCGAGGGCGAGCTCGTGTGGATCGGCCGCGGCGCACTCGGCCCGCGGGACGGCAAAGTCGCCCTCTACACCCGCGACGATCTCGGCCGGGCGTGGGTCCCGCCGCTGGTGGATGGACCCGACTCCGGCCTCCACGACGCGATCCGTGAGCACCTCCGGACCAGGGGGGCGTCGTACTTCCGGGTCATCTACACCGCCTGCGGGGGAGGCGCGGTGGAACCGATGATCGACGCACTGTGGGACCTCGTGTGGGTGGGTGAGGTCACCAACGACTCCCTCGATCCGCTGCGGGCGTACCTCGCCGCCCGCGGGCGGTCGCCACGCCCGCGCGGCCGGCCTGTGCTGTCGGCGACGTTCCCTCCCCACAGTGGCGGCAGGTGGTCGTTGGTGTCGCACCTGCTCGAGGACACAGGTGGGATGGCCACCGACACGGAACGGGCGACCGCCTGGGCGGAGCAGCTGGCAGACCGTCACGGCGTCGTCACCCGGGCGGCGGTGCTGTCTGAGGGCGTGCCCGGCGGCTTCGCCGCCTTGTATCCCGTCTACCGCCATCTGGAGGAAACAGGTCGCCTGCGGCGCGGCTACTTCATCGAGGGTCTGGGAGGAGCGCAATTCGCCCTGCCGGGAGCCGTCGATCGGCTGCGCTCGGCCCCCTCCGGCGAGGTGCTGGTGCTCGCTGCCTGCGACCCGGCGAACCCGTACGGCGCCGCGCTGGCGTGGGCGGAGCTGGCGGAAGGGCGGCTGGGCCGCTTCGCCGGATCCTATGTCGTCCTCATCGACGGCCGGCTCACGGGGTTCGTCGACGGACGCCACCTGCGGGTCCTCGACGACGATCCGGACCTCCGCCACCCGATCGGCGCCGCCCTGGCGGCGACCGCCTCCCGTCACCGATCCTTCCGGGTGGATCGGGTCGACGGAACGGGCGTCCACGGAACGCCCTGGGCGCCCGTGCTCACCGAGATGGGCTTCCGTCCGACCGCGAAGGGGATGGTGCACCGCTCCCGATGACGCCCGCATCGAAGATGCGGTACCCTTTTCGGTGCACAGACTGCGACATCGTTGCAGCGTGTGCAACACCGAGCAGGAGGACTCCGTGACCGGCGCCGCGACCCACCAGTCGCTGCGCCGCGCGGTCGCGATCCTCCGGGAGTTCAGCGAAGCCAACCCGACGCTCACCGTGGGCGAGATCGCACGCCGCCTCGACCTCCACAAGAGCACCGTGTCCCGCATCCTCGCCACCCTGGCCGAGGAAGGCGTCGTGTGGCAGAACCCCGCCGACGGCCGCTATTCGCTCGGTCTCGGGCTGGTGGAGATGGCGGGAGTGGCGCTGGGAAGGATCGACGTGCGAGCGGCTGCCTTGCCGCACATGGACCGACTCGCCGAGCAGGTCGGCGAAACGATCACCGTGTGCGTGCGCCGCGGCCAGGACGCGGTGACCGTGGCGCAAGTGTCGTCGACGCGTTCGGTGCGCCAGGTGGCGTGGATCGGCCGCCGGTTCCCGTTGCAGACCACCGCCTCTGGGAGGGTGTTCCTCGGAGCCGCGATCGCAGTCGAGGTCGACGAGTTCGAGGTGGGCAGTTCGTCGATCGCTGCTCCGATCACGGACACCGGCGGTGCGGTCGTGGCGGCGCTGGCGATCGGCGCTCCCACAGAGCGCTTCGGACCCAGTGAACGGGCCCAAGCCACCCCCTTCCTCGTGGAAACCGCCCGCGCCATCGCCTGGGATCTCGGGGCGCGCGCCGAGGCCAGCGCATGACGACGTCCGCCCCGGTCATGCTCGGTGAGGACGACGGTGGACGGGTCTTCGCCCACCCCGATCACATCCCGTCCGATCGCACGACCCTGTGCATGCTGATCAGGGACGTGCACCGGCGGATCCAGGGCGCCACCGACCCGATCGAGGCGTGGATCCCGACGCCCGAGCAGTGGTACCGGCATGTGATCATCCCCCGCCCCCGCGAGATCGCCCTCCACGACACGCTGACAGTCGTCGGGTTCTTCGGCCGGCGTCGCGACGTGGTCTCCCTGTCGGCCGCCCGCGCCATCCAGGATCTGAGCGCCAAACTCGAGCGACTGATCCCGTCGTTCCCGGGGGTGCTGGCGTACTCCACCCATCTCCTCGCCGACGAGCTGAACTACGCCAACCTGGTCCTGATGGCCTCGTCCGACGTCATCTCGGCCTGGCGGGACATCGCCCCCCATCCGATCGCCGCCGGGGCGGTGTCCAAGGAGTACTACGCCTTCATACGGATCTACCACGGCTCCGTGAAGGTGGAGGACCTCGCCACCGAGGGGGCGATCCGACTCCATCGCGTGAAGTACTGGGACTACCGATCGGACCCGACCTGGACCGCCCAGCGGGAACTGGCTCGACGATGAACGGGGCGCTGACCTCGCTGCTGTCCTCCTTCTCGGACCCGGTCGTCCACGATCTGGTCGACCATCTGAGGCAGCAGGGTCTCGATGTGAGGTTCGTCGACGGCGAGTGGGACGCCCGCCTGCGCTCGATGCAGGATGGCGCGACCGAGGGGGGGTGGGTGTGCGGCCTCATCCACATGACGCTCCAGGAAACCGGCCCGTGGGCGTTTACGGCCGTGGCCGCCCCTCGATCGCAGCGGGCGGGACATGCCGGATCACCGGTCTACTTCGGCGACGTGGTGGTGGCCGGTGACTCCCCCCACCTCCGCTTCGAGGCACTCGCCGGCACCACCTTCGCCTACAACGAGGAGGAGTCACTCTCCGGCCACCGCATGATGGTCGACCACCTCGCCTCAATCGGCGCCGATCTCTGCTACTTCGCCTCGACACTCAAGACCGGCTCCCACCTCGCTTCGCTCCGGGCCGTGATCGATGGCCGGGCGGACTGCGCCATCATCGACTCGACGCTGCTCGACGCGGGCTGTCCGGGAGCAGATGAGGTTCGCGCGGTCCACTCGGTCGGCCCGTACCCCGCCCCCCCGCTGGTGGTGAGAGCGGCCACCGCCGCCGGATGGTGCGAGGCCGTGACCGGCCATCCCGGCTGGGCACCGATGACCGACGCGGACTACCAAGGATTGCCTCGCCGCCTGCAGGGGTAGCGTGACGCCGACCATGGCGCCCGAGCTCACGATCCGCACCGGTCATCCGGACTTCCTCGACCTGCCGTGGGAAGTGTCGCTCGCCGAGTGGGAACTGGACAACATCGTCGAACTCCCGAAGGGGATCTCCCGCCATGAAGTGCGGTTCATCCAGTATCCGGAGGGGTTGTACGCCATCAAGGAGCTTCCGACCCGGGCCGCCCGCCAGGACTACACGGTGTTGCGGGCGCTCGAGTCGTTCGGCGGCCCGGCGGTGCGACCGGTCGGTCTGGTCGAGAAGCGGGATCCTGACCGGCACTCCGAGTCGGCGGCGGCGCTGATCACCGCCTACGAGCCGTTCTCCTTCTCCTATCGGGAACTCGTGCAGGGGACCGGCTTCGGTGACCGGCGCAACCAGATGCTCGACGCGTTCGCCGGGCTGCTGGTCGAGCTCCACCTCGCCGGCGTCTTCTGGGGGGATTGCTCGCTGTCGAACGTGCTGTACCGGTTCGACGCGGAGGCGATCGAGACGGTGATGGTCGACGCCGAGACCGCGATGGTCTTCGGCGAGGGCCAGATCACCGACGGGCGGAGGTACGAGGACATCGAGATCATGATCATCAACGTCGCCGGCGGCATGGCAGACATCGCGGCCGCCAACGGCATCGACATCGACCACGCCGACCTGGCATTGGGCGAGGACATCGCCGAGCGCTACACGGGGCTGTGGAACGAACTGACCGCGGAGCCCACCATCCCCGTCGACGAGCGGTACCTCATCGGGAATCGGATCGCCCGCCTCAACGACCTCGGCTTCAACGTCGAGGAGGTGGATCTCGTCCCCCAGGACGAAGGCGGATCCCGGCTCCGCTTGAAGCTGAAGGTGGGCGGGCGGACCTTCCACCAGACCCGGCTCAAACAGCTGACCGGCATCGATGCGCTCGAACTCCAGGCCAAGCAACTGCTGGCCGACCTGTACTACTTCCAGGCGAACCAGGGGGCCGTCTCCGCGACAGGCAAGAACGTCGCCGCCGTGCAGTGGCGGGTGGATCAGTTCGAGCCGATGATGGAGCGGCTGCGCCAGCTGCCGGGTGTGGTCGACCCGATCCAGGCCTACTGCGACCTGCTCCTGCACCGGTACGTGATGTCGGAGGGCTTCGGTCACGACGTGGGCATCGAGGCGGCGTGGCAGGACTGGCTGGCGCGCGGCCGCCCCGGCTACCCGCTCCTGTCGAGCTGATGGCCACCCGCCGCTGGTCCGTGTCGATGCTCCTGCTGTTCGTGGTGTCCGTGGTGATCGTGCCTGCCGGGCCCGCCTGGGCTCACGCCGCCCTGACCGGGACCGAACCCGCCGATGGGGCCAGACTCGACGGTTCTCCCCGTGAGGTCGAGCTCGTCTTCAACGAACCGGTCGAGGTCCCCGTGGCGGCGATCCGGGTGTTCGACTCCGGGGGTGGGCGGGTGGATCTCGGAGACGCCGGACCCGGGGGGGCCCCGAGGACGGTGCGGGTGTCCGTCCCCGAGCTGGCCGACGGCGCCTACATCGTCACCTGGAGAGTCGTCTCCACCGACAGCCACCCGGTCCGGGGAGCATTCGTCTTCGAGGTGGGCGCAGGCGGGACCGTCGACGAATCGTTGATCACCTCGCTGCTGGGCGGAGACGGGGCGCATCCCGCCGCCGTCGTCGCCTGGCTGCTGCGAGCGATCGCCTATGCCGGCGTA
>CAZCRP010000224.1:0-4982 GCA_964501055.1 uncultured Acidimicrobiaceae bacterium | reverse complement strand
GGGTCGGGGGTCCCGGCGCCCGGGTGCGGTGGCTGCTGCATCCGCCGGTCCTCGCCGGCGTGGGCGTGCGGCGCAAGCTCCGATTCGGCCGCTGGTCGCGTCCCCTCTTCTCGCTGCTCCGCCACGGCAAGCGCCTGCGCGGCACGCCCTTCGATCCGTTCGGGCAGTTCGCGATGCGCAGGCTCGAGCGACGGATGATCCCGGAGTTCGAGGCGGCGTTGGAGCGGATCGCGGCCGGGCTCACATCGAATCGATACGAGGACGCCGTCCGGATCGCCTCGCTTCCCGACCAGGTTCGCGGGTACGAACGACTCAAGTTGCGAAGGGCGCAGGCGTATCGGGAGGAATTGGCCCGTTCCCTGGCCGACTGGCCCCCTCACGCGCACTGACGGCGGCGATGGCGTCTGCGACGTAGTCGACGTTGCGGTCGCTGAGCCCGCCGACGTTGATGCGGCCGTTGGCGGGGAGGTAGATATGGAACTCCTCGATGAGGCGTGTCGCCGCCTGCTCGTCGATCCCCAGTAGCGAGAACATTCCGTTCTGCCCGGCGACGAAGTCGTAGCGAGGCAGATCGCGGGCGGCCAGCGCCTCCGCCAGCATGTGCCGAAGGGACACCAGCCGGGTGCGCATGTGCTCCAACTCCTGCCTCCACTGCTCCCGCAACCCGGCAGTCGCGAGGATCCGCGCCACGACAGCCGGACCGTGGTCGGGCGGTGCCGAGTACATGGTGCGCACCAGCCGCAGGGCGTTGCTCTGCGCGGCTTCGACGGCGGCGGCCGACGGGCCGCAGATCGTGAGGGCGCCTGCCCGGTCGCGATAGAGGCCGAAGTTCTTGGAGAAGGAGGTGCAGATCAGGACCTCGAGGCCCGCCTCGACCAGCGCCCGAGCACCTACGACATCATCGTCCACGCCGGTGGCGAACCCCTGGTAGGCGTTGTCGACCAGCACGGCGGCCCCGCGGGCGGCGGCCAGTTCGGCAACGCGCCGGAAGTCGGCTGTCGTCAGATCGGCGCCGGTGGGGTTGTGGCAGGCGGCGTGGACGAGGACGACATCACCAGCTCGGACTCCGCCCAGTGCCTGCATCATCTCCTCGCGCACGAGCGCGGCGGTCGACGGGTCGTAGTACGGGTAGGGCAGCAACTCGATCCCCGCCGCGCCGAGCAGTGGCACGTGATTCGCCCAGGTCGGGGAAGGCACCCACATCCGCACCGCAGGGTTGGCGGCGAGCAGCAACTCGGCTGCGATGCGCAGCGCTCCCGATCCGCCGGGAGTCTGCAGCGTGGCGGCGCGGCCCTCGCCGGTGACCGGATTCGCCTCGCCGAGCACGAGATCCTGGAGCAGGGGATTCACGAGTGGATTACCGGCTTGGCCGAAATACGCCTTTGACGAGCCTTCATCTGCCTCGAGGCGCTCGGCTTCCCGCACCGCCGCCATGATCGGCGTCTGACCGGACTCGTCGCGGTACACCCCGACACCGAGATCGACCTTGTCGGGCGCAGGGTCGTCGCGGAAGCGGCCGATGAGACCCAGGATGGGGTCAGGCGGGAGGACGTCGAATCGTTCGAACACAATGGGCTCCGGGACGATGTGTACCACGACCGCACCGTCGGCGGTCGGTCGCGCCCCACTGTGCCGAACTTCCCGTCGGTATCATCGGCCCGTGCCGAATATCGATCCGACCGATCGCCGCATCCTCGTCGAACTGCAACGCAACGCCCGGCGGTCGAACAAGGACCTCGCCGCCACCGTGGGGGTGGCTCCGTCCACCATGCTGGCGAGGGTGCGCAGTCTCGAGCAGCGGGGCATCGTGCGCGGGTACCACGCCGACATCGATCCCGCCTCCCTCGGACGGCCGGTGCGGGCGATGGTTTCGGTGCGGCTGCAGCCGAAGTCGCGGGAAGTCGTCGAGCGCTTCGTGCAGCATGTGTGGTCGCTCGACGAGACCGAGGCGATCAGCCTCGTCACCGGCGCGTTCGACGTGGTGATCGACCTGGTGGTGGCCGATGTGTCGACCTTGGGCAACCGGGTGCTCAACGAGATCGCCACCTTCGACGCAGTCGTCGACGAGCAGACGACGCTGGTGCTGGAACGGCGTCGCAAACCGGTGCTGGAGCCGTTCGGCTGAGCGGGCGGGTCAGAGCGGCGTGAGCAGCGTGACCTCGCGCTGCGCGAGGAGCGGCCGGAGGCGGGCGGCAGCCACCTCCGCATAGTGGTCCGAGGCGACGTGGGCGTCGAGGGCTGCCCGGTCGCGATAGGTCTCGTACAGCACGAAGATGTGGTCGTCGTCCGCCGCCCGGTGCGCCACGAAGTCGATGCAGCCTGGTTCGCTGAGTACCAGCGGGACGTAGTCCGCCAGCTCCCTCGCCACGTCCTCCGCCCTTCCCGGCAAGGCCCGATATCGGGCGAGCACTGCGATCACCACGCACCTCCTCCTCCACCACCTCCGCCACCGCCACCGCCTCCCGAGAACCCGCCACCGCCTCCGGACGACGGAGGCGTGAACGCTCCGTCGAGCGCGCTGGTCAGCCCGGCGAAGGCGTTCTCGGATGGGCCACCGGTGTATCCGTGGCTGCCGTACCAGTACACATGGGACACCTGCTCCAATTCCTGCGGAGCGCGCAGTCTGGCCGCCTCCAGCACCTGTTCGGCGACACCCAGACCTATGGCGTGGACGAGGTACAGGTCCCAGAGGGCGAGTGAGATCGGTGGCGCCTCTTCGAGCCGGCTGAAATCGCGCAGGTAGCTGCGGAAGGCGTTCCAGCGCGCTGCGAGGAGCGCTCCCTCGGGTGTGCGCTTCACCCACGTGCGGCGGGCGGCGACGAAGACCCCGAAGATGGCCGTGTTGAGGACGCCGCCGGCGACGAAGAGGGGAATCAGGCCTCCGGTCTGCGCCCCGCCGAGGAGGAGGGCGGCGGCGAGGAGGATCCCGAACACGCCGAGGATCACGAGCCCGGCGAGTACGAGGGTGCGCGCCCCAGACTTGTCGAGCAGCCGGGCGGATACCACCGCTTGGTTGGCGTGCTTCTGGAACTGGTCGTAGGTCGAGGCGTTGGCCGAGGCGTCGTCTCGGATGCGATCCCGGAACACGTGCAGCGGTTGGGGGCCGTCGTCGAGGATGCGACGCATGACCGTCATCACCGATCGCTCGTGAGCCGCGAGCGACTGGCTGGTGTCGGAGAGTGACAGCTGCAGGTCGGTGATCGTCTCGGTACGCAGGCCCATCCAGGTGCGTCGCTCGCTGGCCACCGGCTCGGCGTCGAGCACCCCCCGTCTGACGAGGTCGAAGACGGTGGCCGTGAAGCTCTTCTCGTCCACCGCCCCCTGGGTCAGGAGCGACTGGACGACGGCGGGGGAATGCTCCGAGGGCGGTGCCTGCTCGTACTCCCGGTCGTATTGGACGCGGGGCTCCCGGCCATGGCGGAAGAACACGTACAGCGCCGCCAGCACCGCCGGGAGGAAGAGCGAGAAGATCCCCAGCACCCACAGCACTCGCAGTGCCCCTGCCCGCCTGCGTTCGACTTCGAGCGCCTGGTTCTCCTCGGCGATGATGTCGGTCAGGCGTTCCCCCGCGAACACCGTGGCGCCGGTGGTCGAGGACAGCACCGCCCGCGGCAGCACGACCCTGATCTCCACCAGCTGTCCGGCCGGCACCGGACCGGCCTCCAGTGTGGGCGAGGTACCGCCGTCTCCGAGCGACACGGTGCCCCGCACCCCCGCCGGGTGACCCCAGACGAGCACCTCGCCCTCCGCCACGGGCGCGGGCAGCGACAGCGACGCGGTCACCCGTTGCACGGGGACCTGCCACTCTCCGCCCCACACCTGGAACTCGACGTCGACCACGTCGTCGTAGGCCTTGGCGACTCCTGTCATGCGATACGTCAACGTGAACGTCCGCTGCTCGGAGAAGGCCGAGTAGTGCCACACGACGCGGACGCGTCCGCCAAGATCCCGTGTCCCGAACCTGCCCGCCTCGTCGAGACAGCCGAGGTCGGTGCAGGCGCCGAACCCATACGCGACGCCGCTCTCCGAGACGGTGACGTCGGAGATGGCCTCTCCCGCCCGCAGCGGGATCTCCCGGTACGCCCCGCTGAAGGCGCCGTCGAAGGAGAAGGTGATCCGCTCGGTCACGCGGAGCGAGCCGTCCGATTCGAGCACCAGGTCGATGTCGGCATCCGGCAGGCTGAACGAGCGGGCCGCGGCAGGGAGGGCCGGGGCGAGCACCAGGATGGCGGCGACGACGGCCAGGCCGCCGCGGCGGGAGTGTTTCCTCAGAACTGCACCTGGGGCGGTTGGGAGGCGCCCTCCGGGGCGTCGAAGTACGGGCGGACGGCGAAGCCGGTGAGAGAAGCCACGATGTTCGACGGCACCGTCTGCACCCGGTTGTTGTGGGTGAGGACTGAGTCGTTGTAGATCTGGCGGGAAATGGCGATCTTGTCCTCGGTCTCCGCCAGCTGTGCTTGCAGCTGGCGGAAGCTCTCGGAGGCCTTCAGGTCCGGATATGCCTCGGCCAGGGCGAACAGCTGGCGGAGGGCGCCGGCCAGGAAGTTCTCCGCCTGGGCGGACTCTTCCGGTCCGGAAGCGGCCTGCGCCCGATTGCGCGCCTCCACGACCTGTTCGAGGGTCGCCCGCTCGTGGGAGGCGTACCCCTTCACCGTCTCGACCAGGTTGGGGATGAGGTCGTTGCGCCGACCGAGCTGCACCTCGACCTGCCCCCAGGCGTTGTCCACCCGGTTGCGGCCGACGACGAGCCGGTTGTAGGTGAGCACGAACCAACCGCCGACCACTACGACGAGTGCGACCACGATGACGAGTTCCATGGGGTGGGACTCTACGGCGCCCCGGACTGCCGGTGCGGCTCTGCCGCCGATACCCTTCGTCCGCTTCATGAAATCTGTCGACATCGCCGTCATCGGCGCCGGTCCCGCCGGCGCCGCCACCGCCATCCGGGCGGCGCGTGCCGGCGCCTCGGTCGTCGTCTTCGA
>CAZCRP010000223.1:0-4997 GCA_964501055.1 uncultured Acidimicrobiaceae bacterium | reverse complement strand
GCTGATCGAAGGGCACCTGCCCAAGGGCCAGTGCGCCGCCGAACTCCTGCGGCTCACCGCTCTCGTCCTTGCCCTTAGCGCTCGTGCCCGAAAGCACACCTTCCACGGCGCCAGCCACCGCGACCTTGCCATCGGCCGACACCGCAAGCGCAAAACCGTTCGCTTCTTCGGCCGCGCCCAGCATCTGCGTGAACGCGAGTTTGCCGGCGGAATCGTATTTGATCAGCGCCACGTCACGCGCGCCTCGAACAGCAGTATTGGCGCCGTCGTCGCTGAGATCCGCCGTCTCGCCGCACGCCAGGTGATCGGCTTGCCCGGTCTCCTCCCTCGCATCCTCTACCGCTACGACCTGTCGCTGTCGCGGGTGTTGGACCTCACCTCGCCCACCGTCGCCGCGTCGCTCGGGGTCGATGAAGACCAGGTGACCGGCGCCGACTGGCACGTCCCCCAGCTGGTCGGTCAGGCCGCTTACGCCGACCGCTGGCAGGGGATCATCGCCCGCTCCGCCACCGGCGTCGATCAGGTCCTGACCGTCTTCCCCGACCACACGCCGCCGGAAGTGATCGTCGCCCGCCAGATCGATGCATGGCACACACCGACCGATCTTCGGTGAGTGAAAGCGCGCCGATCCCGGCGGTTCAGCGTGAGCCACGCACCGTCGTGCCTGCTGGCACTCCCATGAGCGAGTGCCCGACCTCGAGACCGGGGAGCAGGCGCCCCACCAGACCGGCGTGGTCGCCTGAGTAGAGGCGGTGGCGGCCGAGTCGGTCAGGTCGCGAAGCACTCGAAGCCCGGCCATGTGCTCGGCCTCGCAGTCGCTCGTCCGGACTTCGGCCAACCCGCATCACGACAGCTCGCCGAGCAGTTGTTCGAGCGACGCCCCGAGTTCGATGAGGGCGGCGACGGCCTCCTCGGGAGTGGCTGGATCCCAATCGGACGAGCCCCCGATGCCGCTCCACTCCAGGCTTCCGTCGGGCACCCAGCCGTTCCGGGTCCACCGCTCCTGCGGATGAGGATTGGGTGGGCGGTGCAGGCGCAGCACCGACTGGACCTCGCCGTCGAGGTCCCGCCGCACCATGTAGGCCACCAGCTGTTCATCCATCTTGTTCATCCATCTCCTGTTCATCCATCTCCACTCCATCAAGGTACAGAGCGGCTACGACAGGAAAGAGGCGCAGGGACCGCGACAGCCGATAGGAGAGGCTGGCCGCCGATTCCGTCGTTGCTCGCCGCCACAATCAGCGCACGTGAGAGATCGTGCACATGAGTTGTTGGTGGCGATTGCCGGGCCCGGGACCGAGTTCCGGGCTGGTCAGTGGGATTCGATCGAGGAAGTGGCAGTCAACGGCGGACGGGCGTTGGTGGTGCAGCGCACCGGGTGGGGCAAGAGCGCGGTCTACCTCATCGCCACCAAACTGCTGCGCGAGTCCGGCGCCGGGCCGACAGTGATCGTGTCCCCTCTGCTCGCCCTGATGCGCAACCAACTCGAGATGGCCGACCGGGCAGGACTGGCAGCCACCACCGTCAACTCGACCAACCCTGACGAATGGGAAGGCATCTTCGGCCAGATCGATCGGGACGAGATCGACCTGCTCCTGATCTCACCGGAGCGGCTCAACAATCCCGCCTTTCTGACATCGGTGTTCCCCCGCCTGTCCCGGTCGATGGGCCTGCTCGTAGTCGATGAGGCTCACTGCATCTCCGACTGGGGCCACGACTTCCGTCCCGACTACCGGCGACTGTCGCGGGTGGTCGGCGTGCTCCCACCGTCGGTCCCGATCCTCGGTACGACCGCCACCGCCAACGACCGGGTGGTGCGGGACGTGACCGACCAGCTCGGTGCGCGGCTGCGCGTGTTCCGCGGGCCGCTGGAACGTGAAAGCCTCAGCCTCCAGGTCATCACGATGAGGAACAAGGCGGATCGACTCGCCTGGCTCGCCTCGGTCCTGCCGACCCTTCCCGGCGCCGGCATCGTGTACTGCCTCACGATCAAGGATGCCCACCGTGTCGGGATGTGGTTGCGCGAACGAGGCATCGAAGCGCGTAGCTACACGGGCGAAACAGATCCCGACCTCCGGCTGGCCATCGAGGCCGACCTCAGCGCCGGACGGCTGAAGACGGTCGTCGCGACTTCGGCGCTCGGGATGGGATACGACAACCCACACATCGAGTACGTCATCCACTTCCAGAGCCCCGGCTCCCCCGTCTCCTACTACCAACAGGTGGGCCGTGCCGGGCGAGCGGTCGACCACGCGGTCGGTGTGCTGCTCGTCGGCGCCGAGGATCGGGACATCCAGGACTACTTCATCAACACGGCGTTCCCCTCCGAGCGACACACATCACAAGTGCTCGATGCCCTCGCGGAGGCACCCCGCCGGCTGCAGGACCTGGAGTCGGTCGCCAACGTGCCGCGCAGCAAGCTCGTCGGGCTGGTCAAGATCCTCGAAGTGGAAGGAGCGGTGTACCGGGAAGGAAACCAGTGGCGCCGGTCTGCCGCCCGCTGGACCTATCCACGGGAGCGGGTGGAGGGTGTCCTCGACCAGCGCCGGAGAGAACGCGACGCCATGTTCGAGTACGCAGCCACCGACGAGTGCCTCATGCGGTTCCTCCGCCATCAGCTCGACGACAGGTCCGCCGAGCGGTGCGGACGATGTGCCAGTTGCCGGGGTGCTCCGGTGGTGGACGTCGAAGTCACCGACGAGATCCGTCAGGCAGCCGTCGAGTTCCTGCGCCGCAGCCACCTCCCGATCGAACCCCGCCGACAGTGGCCGACCGCAACGGACCTCCCCCGACTCGCGACCAGTCGGTGTGAGGAAGGGAGGGCGTTGTCGGCATGGGGTGATCCCGGCTGGGCGGAGTCGGTGCGCCGCGGCAAGTACGACGATCGGCGCTTCGGTGACGATCTCGTCGAAGGGGTGGCTTCGATGGTGCGAGACTGGGGTCCCGACCCGACCCCGACCTGGGTGACAGCGGTGCCGAGCTCGGGACCGGACGACCTGGTGCGGGACGTCGCCCAGCGGATCGCCGCCGCCCTGTCGCTACCGTTCGTGCCAGCGGTGGCGAGGATCAGCCGGCGCCCACCGCAGAAGACCATGCAGAACAGCCCGCAACAGTTCCGGAACACGTTGGGAGCGTTTCAGATCGATCAGGCTCTCCCCGGACCCGTCCTGCTCGTCGACGACATGGTGGATTCCCGTTGGACGTTCACGATGGTCGGCCATCTGCTGCGCCAGTCCGGTACTGAGGCGGTGTTCCCGGTCGCTCTCGTCGACACGTCGCAGAGGCATCGATGACGATCAGTGACGACACCAAAGCGGTCGTGGCGCTGACGACCCGTCTCGGGGACCGCAAGAAGCCGTCCTTGTCCCCGGCCGGGTGGAATGCCCTGTTTCAGCGGTTGAACGACGCCGGGATGAGGCCCTCCCAGCTGTTCTCCCAAGAGCCGATGTTCGAAACCGACGACGTGCTGCTGACGCTCCTCTCCGATGCTCCCTCGGCGTTGCTCGAGTTGGATCAGCTGGCCCAGCGGGGCATCTGGGTGCGATCGGTGGCGGACCCCGAGTACCCGGATCGGCTTCGATCGCTCGGCGCCCGGACACCACCGGTGATCTTCGGCGTGGGAGCCGAGTCGCTGCTCCACGACGGTGGAGTCGGGGTGGTCGGCTCCCGCGACGTGAGGCCCGAAGGTGCCGAGATCGCCGGCTCGATCGCCCAGAGGGCGGTGTCACTGAACTTCCCCCTCATCTCGGGTGGAGCCCGCGGAGTGGATCAACTCGCCACGAACGCCGCCTATCAGGCGGCGGGTTCGGTCGTTGGCGTGCTAGCCGATTCGCTCCAGCACCGGGTGCGCTCGTCGGATGTGATCGGTGCCCTCGATGAGGGGAGCACGTGTTTCATCACGATTCAGCATCCGGCGGCCGGTTTCACGCCCGCTTCGGCGATGGCTCGCAACAAGATCATCTACGCGCTGGCCGACCTGACGGTGGTCGTGGCGAGCGACCGGGACTCGGGCGGCACCTGGGCGGGCGCCACCGAAGCTCTGCGTCGTGGTTTCGGCCGGGTGGCGGTGTGGCGTGGAGCAGGGGAAGGGCCAGGAAACGCCGCCCTGGAGGGGCTGGGGGCCATGCCCCTGCGATCGGTGGACGATCTGCCAACAGTTCTCCATCAGCATGCGGACGCCGATCCCGACACCGAGCAACTTCGACTCCCGGAGTGAGATCGGAGCCGACGCTCGCTGCACCCCGCCGTCTCGAGCCACCGCGCGGGCTGTACACCAGCCGGCGTATCACCGACCTGCTCACCAAGCGCGATCAGCCACACCCGTGCGGCCTCAGCGGACTGAGCGACCCCCACCGACGACGCCATCGTGCTCCTCGATGCGCCAGTCCCGTCGGACACATAGGCGAGAGCGGCGCTGCGCGAGGTGCGTGCGAATGCGCATTGCTACTAGCGACTGCAAGCAGTCAGCTCGCTCCCGAATAGAGATGCACCGGTAGCAGCCTAAGCGCGGTTGCTCGCCTGCTCCGCGAGTGACAGGTGAATCTGGGTCGGGATCGAGATGCCGCAATGGCGGTCAAGTGCCACGCTCCGTCGAACCCACGGTTCGCTATATCCACATTCTCAACCCGGACGCCCTCACGATCTGCTGACCTACCGCACCGCGAATGGCTGGCGGCGAGCTCACGACCACCACATCGCTTACCGCTCGAGTGACACTCGTGTAGAGGAGTTCTCGGGTCAGCAGGCGAGACTCTTCGGAGGGAACGAGGACGATCACCCGGTTGAACTCGGAGCCCTGGCTCTTGTGGATCGTCATTGCTTGGACGCCTTCGGTGGGTGGGAGCTGTCCGGGGCCCACCGTGCGGACCCCGGTGCCGTCGGGGAAGGCGACCGTCAGGCCCTTTCTCTCCCGCACCGTCACACCGATGTCGCCGTTGAAGAGCTGCAGGCGGTAGTCGTTGGTCAGCACCATCACCGGACGGCCCGGGTACCAGCCG
>CAZCRP010000222.1:0-5004 GCA_964501055.1 uncultured Acidimicrobiaceae bacterium | reverse complement strand
GGGCGTCACCGCCGAATCCAACGACCGCGTGGGCAGCGTGGTGGCGGCTGCGGTGCTCGAGGTGATCGACGGCCGGTGAGTGCCCGGCCCCTGGGGCGGGCCGCCGGGCTCCGACCAGGGCCGTACCGAGACGGTCGTGCAACACATTCGCGGGAGAGTGCGATATGCTAACTTCTGCAAGCACTCAGGTCCGGGTGCGAGCTCCGAGCCTGGAGGCCGGGGATGAATGCACGGAACGACGCCGGTCGGCGGCTCTCTGCCAGTTCGGCCACGAGCCGCCACCCGACCGCCACGGCGGTGTTGCGAGACGGCTCGCGCATCGGATTGCGGCCGGTCACTCCTGAAGACAAACCACTGTTGGCCGCCGGGTTCGACCGGCTGTCGCCGCGCGCCCGCTATCTGCGATTCATGGCTCCTTCCGAGCGGCTGTCGCCCGGCCAACTCGCCTACCTGTCGGAGATCGATCATCGCGATCACGTCGCCTGGGGGGCGCTCGACGGCGAGGAGGCGGCCGGCGTCGGCCGCTGGGTCCGGTATCCCGCGAACCCGGTGGCGGCCGATGTCGCCCTCACCGTCCTGGACGACCACCAGCGCCGAGGAATCGGCCGGCTGCTGCTCGAAGTGCTGGCGGTGAGTGCCAGGGCACGCGGCGTGGGTGTGTTCCACTTCGACGTGCTCGCCGAGAATCAGGCGATGAACGGGCTGCTGGAGTCGCTCGGTTCGGCTCGCACCGAAGGGAACGCCGTGGTCCATCATGTGCTCGACGTCGCCCGGCTCGCACCGCCGGCCATCGTCGACGGCGACCTGATCCAACTACTCGAAGGCGCCCAGCGGGAGGCGGCCGCCGCGGTCAGTCCGGGTCGAGATCCAAGCTGAGGGAGTTCACGCAGTAGCGGAGGCCGGTGGGGCGGGGACCATCGGGGAACACGTGACCGAGATGGCCGCCACACCGTGCGCACACGATCTCGGTCCTGGTCATGCCGTGCGACGAGTCCACCCGTTGCTCGATCTTGGCCGGGTCGAGAGCCTCGTAGAAGCTCGGCCACCCCGACCGCGAGTCGTACTTGGCGGCCGAGGAGAACAACTCGGTGCCGCAGCCGGCGCATCGGTAGGTGCCCGATCGCTTCTCGTCGACGTAGCGGCCGGTGAAGGCGCGCTCCGTGGCGCCTTCGCGCAGGATCCGGAACTGATCAGGATCGAGTTTGGCCCGCCACTCCGCGTCCGTGGTGGGGAGGTCGCTCATGATCCGTACGGTACCGAGAGCCCCGGCCAACCGCGATCGGACAGCGTCCGGTTCAGTCTTTCGTAATACACGGCTTGGGCGGGATTCAGCAGCCGATCCGCCTCCCGCCGTCCGACCCACCGGACCTCGTCGAGTTCGGGAAAGGTGATCGGGCGCCCCCGCCACACCGTGGTGACCGTGCCGCCCGCCAGGGTCTCGGGCTCGAACGCGGCGGCCGTCGCCCAGGCACTGACCGTTTTCCCCGCCCGCTGGGTGATCTCACCGAGCGGGATCGCGTCGACGGGGTCGATCGCCCATCCTGTCTCTTCCTCGAATTCTCGCACCGCAGCAGCCAGGGGGTCCTCGTCGGGGTCGAACTCGCCTTTCACGATCGACCACGCCCCCTGCTGACGTCCTTTCCAGAACGGCCCACCGGGATGGGCGATGAGGATCTGGAGTTCGTCATCGACGATGCGGTACGGGACCAGACCGGCGCTCGGCATCGCCAGGACGGTAGGGCGCCCGCCGGCGATAGCCTCGGCTCGGATGGAGATCGGACCGAGACCGAGCACCGAGCACCCATGGGGCGACGACCCCACGCCGTTCGACCAGTTGGGGGGCGACGAGGGAGTGCGGGCCCTGGCGTGGACGTTCTATGACGTGGTGGAGGAGACCTCGCCCCTCCTGACGAGGATGCTGCCCCGCGACACGACGGTGTCGCGACAGAAGTTGTACGAGTTCCTGAGTGGTTGGACCGGCGGGCCGCCGCTGTACTGGGAGCGGAGAGGACACCCTGCGCTGCGGATGCGGCATGCTCCCTTCGCGATCGACCGGCCCGCCGCCGACGAGTGGACGCGGTGCTTGGGCGAAGCGATGGACCGGCTCGGCATCCCCGATCCGCTGCGAGGGTTTCTGCGCCGCGAGCTGGGCCGGGCGGCGAGTTGGCTTCGCAACCGGCCATGAGTCCGGCCAAGGTGGGCGGGTACGCTCGGCTGGTGCAACCAGCCCCGATCGCGTACCCCGCCACCGAGCGGCGCTTCCTGCCTGCGGTACCGGACGGCTTCGCCATCGGCCACCGCGAACCGCTCGCCGTAGGGCTGCGGCGAGTCACCGTCGACCAACTCGACCGCGCGCTCGATGCGATGGCCACGCGCCCCCTCGGACAGGCGGTGCACGAGATGCGCAAGGTGACGAAGCGGCTGCGGGCGGTGCTGCGGCTCGTCAGACCGGGACTGGGTGAGACCCGCTATCGGTTCGAGAACCGGGCGCTGCGGGATGCTGCCCGGCTACTCGCTCCTCTGCGGGATGCAGACGTGATGGTGGAGGCGGTCGAAGGCATCCGCCGCCGGTTCGAGGATCTACTCCAGCCCATCGTCTTCTCCACCGTGCTCGACCGTCTCGAGACGCGGCGTGAGCGGGTGCACGCCGCCGCCGGCGACACCGAGGCATGGTCACAGGCGTCCTACACGCTGCGATCGGCGCGTGCCCGCTACGCCGCCTGGCCGGTCGACGAGGACGCGGCCCGCGCCCACGGGATGAGGCTGATCTCTCACCGCTTCGACTCGGTCGGAGGGGGTGTGGGCCGCACCTACAGCAGGGGCCGCGAGGAGATGGCCGATGCCCGTCGCCGGCCGACCGCCGACAACTTCCATGCCTGGCGGAAGCGGACGAAGTACCTGCGCCACCAACTGGAGATCCTCAGTCCGCTGTGGCCCGAGGTCGTCGGCGGTCATGCGGCCTCGCTCGAGCGCCTGGGAGACCTGCTGGGAGAGGAGCACGATCTCGCCGAGCTGCTCCGACTGCTGGCCGCCCGGCCCGACCTGCTGACGTACTCGCCAGAGCGGGCGCTGCTGGTGGCGGTCGTACAGCACCGCCGGGCGGAGTTGCACAGCGCCTCTCTGGCCCTCGGGGCGAGGATCTACGCCGAACCGGCCGGGCTGTTCACCCAGCGACTGAGTGAGTACTGGAGAGCGTGGGACGCGCCGATCCCTGTCGGCTTCGGCGGTTGAACGTCACTGGAACGAGACGAAGACCACCGGCGGCTGCAGCGCCAGCACCTGCTCGGCGGTGGCCATCGGGGAGTCCTCGTCGTAGAAGTTCTTCCATCCCCACTGCCACCCGACGTCGTCCTGGCCGGCGGTGAGAGCCGAGAAGGTCTCATACTTGGCCGCCAGCGGGCCCTGGCCGTCCATCTGGATGACCGTGAAGAGCTCGGGAGGGGTGGCGATCAGCTCCCGGTTCGTGATCATCGAGAATCGAAACTGGTGGACGATGAAGTACTTCTGCGGCAGGCCCTCGCGGCGGACGAGCTGCGCCAGCCACTCCGACACGAGGTTGATCTCGGCGGCGTCGACGGATCCGATCTGGCGGAGGTGGACCTGGTGGGGCTCGAGTCGCCACTCGGGATCCAGCGCCAGACCCACGTGGGGTTGGCGCAGAAACTCCTCGTACATCTTCGCCTGGGTGAGGAAGTCGGTCCGACCAGGCTGGAGGTCGAGGATCACGTACACGCCGTTCTCGGCCGCGAAGTCGATCCACGGGCGCAGCGTCTCGGCGGTCATCTCCTCGGAGTAGTCGTCATTGCCGGTGGGCCGGGCCGACGCGATGGTGGCGATGATCTCGAAGCCAGGCACGGTCTGGTAGCCGTCTGCGGAGTACTCGGCGACGAGCGGTTGCAGGCGCTCCAGTGCGCCGGCGGGATCCTGCTCGCCGAGCACCCCCAGGGCGCTGGTGGTCGGGTTGCCGTAGAAGGCGACCAGTCGCTTGCCGTCGAAGGTGAACCCTCCTCCGGGCAATTCAGTCCCGTGCCGCACCGTGGCCAGCTGCCACTGGTGGTCCCCGCCGATGCCGATCGTCACATTGGCCGCTCGTAGCAAATCGATAATCTCCGGGTCGGCGGTTCGCAGGTCGGGGATCCCGGCGACGTCCACGAATCCGTCGCCCCGGCTCCGCGCCGCGGCGTGGACCAAAGGAGCGGCTTCTGGAACCGCACCGAGCACCCACACGGCGTCGGCATCCTCCATGGCGGGCAGCGGACCGGAGGTATCGGCGGGCGGGACGACAGCCGTCTCCACGCCGAACGGCGGTGCGGGAGCGAGACCCACCCACTGCACCGACGTCACCCCCAGGCGATCCAACTCCTCGGCGACACCCGCCCCGTCCACGAGGACCGGGAGGTCGGCCCGGCGGCCCAAATTCGCCCCGGTGCTGATGGCAGCAGCGGTCTGCGCCGTCACGATGGCCTCGTGCGCGCATCCGTACGTCAGGCGGGACAACTCGATCGAGATGGCGCTCGCGTCGGCCGCCGGTATCTCGGCGGACACCCGCCCGAAGTCCCCTGAGCAGTCGGCGAGGGTGGTCGTGGTCGTCATGGCGAGAGTGGTCGTGGGCGCGGCGGAGGTCGTCGGTGGCTCAACCGCCGCGGAGCAGGCGGACAGCACCACGAGCGCGCCGACCAGGGCCGAAGCTCGTCGAGCCCGGTTCACAGGGCCCTCAGCCGGACCCAAGATCGACGGCCGCATGACGGGCATCGGAGCCGGCGGGAATACCTGCGTCCCGGCAGCCACAGGCTGAGACACCCAACGCGCGCCGGGTCCTCCCTGCGAGCGGTGCGGGAGCCGGCTGCGCCGCGAGAGCAGTCGACGGTCCGTCCGGGGGCGAACGCGGTGTGGCGGCCGTCTTCGGACCGGGCCCGGTCATTCCCCGAGCCGCCGAGGCGCTGCTCGCGGAACTGAACCGGCGCCTGGGATTCGCCTGAGTTGGGCGTCTCGCGCGCCAGCCAA
>CAZCRP010000221.1:0-5010 GCA_964501055.1 uncultured Acidimicrobiaceae bacterium | reverse complement strand
GGCGAGATCGGCCACAGGTGGTTCGTGGCCACCCCGAACACCGTGACACCCAGGTCGGGGATGTGCGCGACCAGGGCGTCGTAGCCATGGATCCTGCCGGCGTGGCCGTACACGTGCGGATCTGTCCGGAGCTGGGCGATGCCGAGGCCGTATCCGGCCGTCTCGTCCATCGACACGAGCGGGTCGATCATCGCAGTCGCCGAGCCGGGGCTCAGGATCGAACCGCCGAACACGCCGGACAGCAGCGTGTGCAGATCCTCGGCGGAACTGACCATTCCGCCGGCGGACCAGCTGCTGGTGGCGGTCGAAGTCCAGTCGAAGTCGATCGATCCGACGTATCCGGCGAACGGCGGCGGCCCCGCTTCGTAGCCCTCAAGGTAGGTGTGAGTCAGCCCGTGAGGCTCGAGGATGCGCTCGCGCAGTTCGGTGGCGAACGGACGCCCGGTCACCTCCTCGATCAGCAACCCGAGCAGCAGATGATTCGTGCTGGAGTACGCGAAACCGGAGGCGTGCGTGGGGACACGCGCCGTCAGGTCGACGAGTTCGAGGGTCGACGCCGCGCTCCACACCCGGCCTCGATCCTGCGCTATCGCACTGTCCCACCCCGCTGAGACGAAGTCGGGGATGCCGCTCGTGTGCTGCAGCAGATCGCGAACCATGACGTCTCGGGGAATGGCCCACTGCGGCAGATGGTCGGCAGCGATGTCGTCGAGGCCGATCATGCCCGCATCCACCAGCGCGAGCGTGAGCACGGACGTGAACACCTTGGTGATGCTTCCGATGCGGAACGCGTCCTCGAGCGTTGGCGGCTTCCCGTCAGGGCCCGACCCGCGGGCGGAGGCGACCGCTGCGCCGGTGGTGTCGTAGACCGCCACGAGGACCCCACCCTGGCCATCGACCACAGGGATGCGTGAAGTCGCTTCGGCGAGCACCGCCTCCGTGATGAGCCCTCCGGCGATCGGGAGCTCGACCACGGTCGACGAAACGGGCACTGCCGGAGCGGGAGGAGTCGTCTCCGGGGAAGCGCCGGGCGAGCAGGCCGCGACGACGAGGACGAGTGCGCCGAAGACACGCCTGCTCCTCGCTCCCACGCACACCTCCAGTGCCCTTGACGCGTGCCAATTACACCAAACTCGATCCGGCCACGACGGATGAATGGGCTGAGACTGGCGGGCAGCGGCCGTCCGGCGATGACCCGTCGGAGCGGCGTGTCGGCTGGTCGACCAGGTCCGACAAGACGTATATCCTCCCCTCCCTCACACAGGGAGACTCGCAGATGACCAGAAAGACATTCGCACTGCTCGCCGTATTCGCACTGGTCATCGCCGCCTGCAGCGATTCCAACGGCGACGCCGCCCCCGACGGCGGCGAGGACGCCGTCTGCGGACCAGAGCATCCCGCCCTCTTCGAGCCGGGCAAGCTCACCGTGGGTACCGGCGATCCGGTCTTCCCACCGTGGATGCTGAACGACGACCCCGCCGGCGGTGAAGGGTTCGAGAACGGACTGGTCTACGCCCTCGCCGCCGAACTGGGATTCGATCGCGAAGACGTGGTGTGGGTGGGCCAGACGTTCGAGGAGGCCATCGCCCCCGGGACCAAGCCCTACGACTTCGGTATCCAGCAGATCTCCGTCACCGAGGAGCGCCAGCAGATCGTCGACTTCTCGATGGTCTACTTCCAGCCCGACAAGGCGCTGTTGGCGCTGAGCGACAGCGCCGTGGTGGGCGCCACGTCCTTCGAAGAGCTGCGAGACGCCGAGTGGGGCGCCACCATCGGCACCACAGACCTCGACTACATCGAGAACGTCATCGGCGTCACCGATGTTGCCGTCTTCGACGACCAGGCCGGCACCTTCCAGGCGCTGCTCGGCGGACAGATCGATGCCACCGTGGTGGCGCTGCCGACCGCCCTGTTCGCCACCGCGGTGCAGATCCCCGAGGCGTCGATCGTGGCGCTGCTCCCTGCCGACCCCAACGACACCGGTCATGGGCTGTTGTTCGAGCAGGGCAACGAGCTGGTCGACTGCATCAACGAGGGACTGCGGGCGATCATCGCAGACGGCGTGATCGACGACCTGGTCGACAGGTATCTGGTCGGCGACGTCGACATCCCCGTGATCACCGGATGACGATCGCCGCGTCGGGACCTGACGCTCCGCCCCAGTGACCCAGGAGCGGCGCCCAGTTCCGCGGCCACCGGCGAAGAAGATCCTCACCCCCCGGGAGCGGTATCTCCCGACGGCGATCAGCGTGGCGACCACGGTGGTGGCGTTCGGCGTCGCCTACCGGGTGGTCACCTCGGCTGAGCATTGGCCCCTGATCCGGCGGCAGTTCTTCGACTGGAACGCGGTCGTCGACTCCTTCCCCCAGGTGTGGGCCGGCTTCCTCGTGAACCTGCGGATCTGGGCGGTCTCGCTGGTGGCCATCGCGGTGTGGGCGCTGCTGTTGGCGATCATGCGCTCGCTGACCGGTCCGTGGGCCGCCCCCCTGCGGGTGTTCGGCGTGGTCTACATCGACCTGTTCCGGGGGGTGCCTGCGCTGTTGCTGGTCCTTCTCTTCGGGTTCGGGGTCCCGGCGCTCCAGATACCGGGGATGCCCAGCGGTCGGATCTTCTGGGGAACTGTCGCCTTGGTGCTCGGGTACGCCGCCTACGCGGCGGAGGTCTACCGATCCGGGATGGAAGCGGTGCACGACGGCCAGCGCGCCGCCGCCAGGGCGCTCGGGCTCAGCCAGTGGCAGATGCTCCGCTACGCCATCATCCCCCAGGCGATCCGCAACGTCGTGCCCGCCCTCTTGAACCTGGCGGTGGCGCTGCAGAAGGACGTGGCGCTGCTCAGCGTCATCGGCGTGCGGGAAGCGGTGCGCGAGGCGCAGATCTACACCGCCCGCACCTTCAATTGGTCCTCGATGATCGGTGCAACCCTTCTCTTCCTCCTGTCGACGATCCCGATGGCGCGCTTCACCGACTACATGGCGCGCCGGGACCAGGAACGCCGTCTGCAGAGGACGCTGTGATCAAGCTCTCGATCCAGGATCTCACGAAGTACTACGGCGAGACGCTGGTACTCGACGAGATCTACCTGGACGTCGCAGAGCACGAGGTGGTGTGCCTGATCGGAGCCTCCGGATCCGGAAAGTCGACCTTGTTGCGCTGCGTGAACCAACTCGTCCCCTTCGACTACGGGAAGATCCTGCTGGACGGTGTGCGGATCGACGACCCGTCCTTCGGGCGCAACGGGCTGCGCAAGCGCATCGGGATCGTGTTCCAGGCCTTCAACCTGTTTCCCCACATGACCGCGATGGACAACATCACGCTGGCGCCGAGGAAGGTCCATGGCATCTCGCGCGAGGAGAGCGAGGAACGGGCCCGCGAGCTGTTGGGGCTGTTGGGCATGGAGTCGTTCGCACAGTCCTATCCCGAACAGCTCTCCGGCGGCCAGCAGCAGCGGGTGGCGATCGTGCGGGCTCTGGCTACCAACCCCGACCTGCTGCTACTCGACGAGGTGACGGCGGCGCTCGACCCTGAACTCGTCGGAGAGGTCCTGTCGGTGATCTCGGCCCTCAAGGACCGTGGCATGACGATGGTCATCGTGACTCACGAGATGAGCTTCGCCCGCGATGTCGCCGACCGGGTCTGTTTCCTCGACGAAGGACGGATCATCGAGGAGGGCGATCCGGCCCAACTCTTCTCCGCACCGCGTCACGAACGGACGCGACGGTTCCTGCAGCGCATCATCGACGCCGGACGCCTGTGAGCGCCGTTCCGTTCAGGCGGATGCGACCATCGCTGCCATCTCGGCCAGCGTGAAGAAGCGGAAGTCGGTCACCGGACGCTCCTCGACTGCGACCGTGGCCCCCCAGCTCCCATCGTCTGACAGACGCTGCCTGTCGATCCAGGCCGTGGCCAGCCCACGGCGGATTGCAGGGACGTGGTCGTGATAGAGGCTCTGGGCGGTGTGCAGCACGTCGCCCGCCCCCCGCCCCAGCTCCTCGGCGAGATGCGACAGCAGGTACTCGAAGTTGGCGGGATCGGGCTTGTACGAGCCGATGTCCTCGGCGGTGTAGACGGCGTCGAAGTCGACACCCAGCTTCCGCTGGGAGGCGGCGAAGCCGTCCCGGTCGACATTGGAGAGGATCACCAACTCGTACCGGGTGGCGAACGAGCGCAGCGCCTCCGCCGAATCGGAGAATGCCGGCCACAAGGGCACCGACGCCCCGAACGACTCGTCGAGTTCCTCGCTCGTGTCGAGTTCGAACTCCCCGGCGAGGGCCCGGTGGGCGGCGGCGAGCACTTCGGGGTAGCGGAGCCCGGGGGTGGCCGCCTGCTGGGCCGATTCGTGGCGCCCGTAGGCGGCCAGCGCCTCGGACCGATGAATGTCCGCCCGCCGGTTGGACCAGATCAGAGGTTGCAGCGCGTCCCAGATCCCCGTCTCCCAGTCGATGAGGGTGCCGTAGCAGTCGAACGTGAGGACGCGGTAGTCGGTGAGAGGGCGACTCATGGCCGGGATTCAACCACGGTCACTCCCACCGACGCCCCGCCGACCCATATGCCACGATGTCGTCCGTGATGAAGGAGAGTTGCCTCCAGTGAAGACCTCAGCCCAGGTCGTGGTGGTCGGCGGCGGTGTCGTCGGTGCCTCGGTCCTCTACCACCTGACGAAGAACGGGTGGACCGACGTGGTCCTCCTCGAACGGAAAGAGCTCGCGGCCGGGTCCACCTGGCATTCCGCCGGGGGAATGCACACGCTGAACGGCGATCCGAACGTCGCCCAACTTCAGCAGTACACCATCAAGCTCTACCAGGAGATCGAGGCCCAATCGGGCCAGAGCTGTTCGATCCATCTCCCCGGTGGGCTCACGCTGGCCAGCGACCGGGAACGGATGGACTGGCTGAAGATGGCCGAAGCCCGCGGCCGGTATCTCGGGATGGAACTCGAGATGATCTCGCCCGCCGAGGCGCACGAACTCTTCCCGCTCTTCGACCCCCAGTACTTCATCGGCGCGATGTGGG
>CAZCRP010000220.1:0-5023 GCA_964501055.1 uncultured Acidimicrobiaceae bacterium | reverse complement strand
TGTCAGGACACCCGCGACGTGCGGGTGAGGTCGCCGATCACCTGGTCGATCTCGGTCTCCCCGATGACCACCCGGTCGCCGGTGGGCTCGAACAGACCTGCGGCGTAGGCGGCATACGTCTCGGCGAAGACCTCGGCGATGTGTCGGGAGAACCCGGCTCCGGCGAGGGCGTCGACCCAGCCTGACTGCGGGATGTCGATCCGCGTCAGCGGCTTCCCGATCGCGTCTGAAAGCCTGTCGACCACCTCTGTCATCGAGTACCTCGGTCCGAGCACGTCGATGATCTCGCGGTGTTCCCCTGGCTGCATCAGCGCGTCAGCGGCGACGCCACCGACGTCCCTCTTTGCCACCATCGGGATCACCAGGTCGGGTGGCAGGAAGTTGTAGAAGACCCCGCTCTCCAGCGCCGGCCCGAGGGCAGCGCCGACGTTGTCCTGGTGATAGGCGGCGCGAAGGGCGGTGACACCCGCTTCTGTGTCCCGCAGCATCGTCTCGAGGAGGTTGAGACCGCGGACGAATCCCGTCCCCTCGGTGAGCTCGGCACCGTTGGCCGACAGCGCCACGACGTGAGGCACGCCGCTCCGCCGTACCGCGGTGGCGGTGGCTTCGGCGACGCGGCGCTGATGGCCGTAGAAGTCCGCACTGGCGAGATCGGGCGGCACCAGGGTGAGGAACCCGGAGGCACCCCGCAACGCGTCGGCCAGCCCTTCGTCATCACGCAGATCCGCGACCCGCACCTCCGCGCCCCGGTCCTCCCACGGTTCGCCCTTGGCAGGGTCGCGCACGAGGACTCGGATCCGCTCGCCCGCTGCGAGCAGCCTGCTGGCGGCAGCTCCGCCGACGTGGCCCGTTGCTCCGGCTAGCACCAACATGAGTACGCCTCCTTTCTCGGCATGGTTCGATCATCGGAGACGCCGGGCCCGTGAGCCAGGACAGAGAATGAACCAGTTGGTAGGTTGGGACGGGACGGAGGTTTCAGATCTGAACTAGCCGCGCGCCGCCAGAGGCGATAGGTCTTGATTTCATGCGGAATTACGGTCAGTACTGCCCAATCGCCAGAGCGTCGGAGATCCTCGCCGAGCGCTGGACGCCGATCATCATTCGCAACCTGCTGCTGGGGTGTGCGACCTTCACCGAGATCGCCGTCGGGGCGCCCGGGCTCTCGCGGGCGCTGCTCGCCAAGCGGCTGCGCGAGCTCGAGCGGGTCGGCGTGATCGAGATCACGCCGAAGCCCGATGGTCACGGCTCCCACTATGAACTGACGCCGGCGGGCCGGGAGCTGTGGTCGGTGCTCGGAGCCATGGGCGGGTGGGCGCAGAAATGGATGGAGGTGACCTCGGAGCACGCCGATCCCGAGGTCGTGCTCTGGTCATGGTGCACCGGCTATCTGCGGAAGGACCGCCTCCCGTCGGCTCGCACCTCGATTCGATTCGAGTTCCCCGACGAGCGGCCGGGTCACCGACGGCGGGTGTGGCTGCTCATCGAGGAAGGCGACGGCGAAATCTGCTACCGGGACCCGGGATTCGACGAGGACGTGGTTGTCACAGTGGAGGATCCGCGTGCGCTGTCGTTGTGGCATCTCGGCGTCATCGAGTGGGCGCATGCTCTGCGGGAGGGACAGATCGAGGTGCAGGGCAGGCGGGACCTGGCCAAGGCGCTGCCAACCTGGAACGGGGCTCCGGAGGTCAATCGCATCGCCCGCGCCGACTCGGAGCGGGTGATGCCGGGCCGTAATGGGCGTCTCCTCGTGCAGGCGGCAGGACGGGGGACCCGGACCGACTCAGAGGTCCCGGGCGGTTCGGGATCGATTCCCGGGTTCCGCGGCGCAGTGGTGCTGCCCGGCGATACGGGCTTCGACTCCGCCCGCCAGGTGTGGAATGGATCGATCGACCGGCACCCGAGTCACATCGCACTCTGTCTCGATGCCGGCGATGTGACGGCGGCGCTCCGGTTCGCCCGCGACGAGGGCCGTCCGCTCTCGGTGCGAGGAGGCGGCCACGGGGTGGCCGGCACGGCGGTCTGCGACGACGGAGTGGTCATCGACCTCTCCCCGATGAAGGAGATCCACCTCGACCCTACCGCCCGTACCGCCCGTGCCCAGGCCGGTGTGCTGTGGGGAGAGTTCGACGCGGCGACGCAGTCCTTCGGTCTGGCCACGACGGGCGGGATCGTGTCGCACACCGGCATATCGGGACTGACGCTGGGGGGCGGGATCGGGTGGCTGATGCGCCGCCACGGGCTGACCGTCGACAATCTGCTCGAGGCGGAACTGGTGACGGCGGAGGGCGAGTCGATCGTTGCCCACCCGTCGGAGCATCCTGACCTGTTCTGGGCGCTGCGGGGAGGAGGAGGCAACTTCGGTGTCGTGACCAGTCTGAAGTACCGGCTCCACCCCGTCGGGCCGGAGATCCTCGCCGGGCCGGTCTTCTGGGCGCTGGAGGACGCCCCCGAGCTGCTCGCGCACTACGTTGAGTATGCAGGCGACGCGCCACGGGAGGTCGGCACGATCGTCGGACTGCGCAAGGCGCCTCCGTTGGCGGTCCTTCCACCGGAACTCCACGGCCGTCCGGTGTGCTCGATCACGATGGCCTACGCGGGGGATCCGGAGGCCGGCCAGGCGGCATTGGCGCCGCTGCGACGCTTCGGTTCGCCCTTGCTCGACCTGGTGAAGATGCGCCCGTACGTCGACCTGCAGTCGCTGGTGGACGACACGGTGCCCCACGGCTGGAACTACTACTGGAAGTCGGCCAACCTCGGCGCGTTGCAGAAGCCGGTGATCGATGTGTTGATCGATCACGCCGCCGATCTGCGGTCGCCCCGCAGTTTCATCCTCCTCTTCCACCTGGGCGGCGCCGTCGCGGACGTGCCGGAGCACGGGACGGCGTTCACCAGTCGGGGGGCGCAGCACGCCGTGAACATCAGCGGCGTGTGGCTTCCCGGCGAGCCATCGTCCGACGAGATCACGGCGTGGGCCCGGGCGGTCCACGCAGATCTCGCGCCCTATCAGGTCGGTTCGTACGTCAACTTCCTCGACCGGGACGACGAGCAACGGGTCCGGTCGACCTACGGCGACCACAATCACGCCCGGCTCGTCGCCTTGAAGCAGCGCTACGACCCCGACAACGTCTTTCGTTCCAACCACAACATCCGGCCCGACGAGGCGCGCTGCGGTGAGTCGGACGGGTGGCTGGCGGATGACCCGCGGCGAGATTATTCGCCCATTGCTGCGGACCCGGGTGGTTGAATCCCGGCGTGTTCACGCCGCTCCCGACTCCTCGTCTGCTCATCCGCCCCTTCGCGGCCGGGGACGCCGAGCAGCTGCACTCCCGCCGCAACGACCCCGACGTGGCACGCTGGCAGAACTGGACGCTGCCGTACCCGCGCGAGCGAGCGGAGGCAGTCGTCGCCGACGTCATGGCCATGGACGGTCCAGCCAACGACGACTGGTGGATGGCCACCATTGCGCAAGCCGACACCGGTGAGGTCGTCGGGGATCTGGCGGTCAACCTGACCTGGGATTCCCGTTGTGCCGAGGTCGGGTACACGCTCGCTCGTCCGCACTGGGGGAAGGGGTACGCATCCGAGGCGGTCACGGCCATCGTCGAGTACCTGTTCGAGCAGGTCGGAGTGACGAGAGTCGCCGGCACCCTGCATCCCGAGAATCGGGCATCGGCGATGGTGTTGGAGCGAGCGGGATTCGTCTTCGAGGGGCACACGCGTCTGTCGTACTGGGTGGGTGACGAGAACTCCGACGACTGGATTTACGGGCTCACCCGGGAGGACTGGGAAGCGTGGCGTGGGCGCGAGACGGATCCTCCTCGTGCCGTGCGCCTCGTCGAGATCAGCACCGACAACGAGAGCCAGGTCTTCCGGCTCAGGACCCACAAGACCCAGGAGGAGTTCGTGGCTCCGATGGCGGCTTCGTTCGCCGACGCGCTGTTCCCCGAGGTCGTGGACGGCGCGCCGCTGGTTCCGTGGCTGCGGGCGATCGAGGCAGATGGGACGATCGTCGGATTCGCCATGCTGGCGCTCTCCACCGAGCATCACCCCGAGCCGTACCTGTGGCGGCTGCTCATCGACCGGATGCACCAGCGGCGAGGGATCGGCGGACGGGCGCTCGAGCTCATCGAGGACGAGTGCCGGTCCCGCGGTGACACCGGTCTCCTGACGAGTTGGGTCGAGGGCCGCGGCTCGCCGGCGCCGTTCTATCGCGGGCGCGGGTACGAACCGACCGGCCGCATCGTCGACGACGAAACCGAAGCGCGAAAACCGCTCGCCACTGGATGACCGCCGGTCGGTCACTACGCTCTTGCGTCGGAGGATCGTCCTGATGCAATGCGCCGAGTGCGGCACCCCGGCTGGGGAAGGCCAGCGGTTCTGCGGTGCCTGCGGGCACTCGCTGCAGATGAGGTGCGCGTCCTGCGGGTACGAGAACCCCCCCGACCATCGCTTCTGCGGAGGATGTGGCGCCCCCCTCGCCGCCGCCCAACCTCGGGAGACGAAGGTCGCGGCGGTGACGACCGTCGAGCGGCGCGTCGTCTCGGTGCTGTTCGTGGATCTCGTCGGCTTCACCACTTACTCCGAGGGCCGGGACCCCGAGGACGTGCGCGGCATGATCACCGACTACTTCGATCTCGCCCGTGATGTGATCGAGCGCTTTGGCGGAACGGTCGACAAGTACATCGGCGACGCCGTGATGGCGTGGTGGGGGGCGACGACGACCAACGAGGACGACGCCGAGCGGGCGGTGCGGGCCGCGCTGGAACTCGTCGAGCGGGTGGCGGCGATGGGGGAGCGCACCGGAATCGTCGGTCTCGCCGCCCGGGTGGGGGTCATGACCGGCGAGGTCTCGGTGGGGCCGGGGGGCAACGAGCGCGGCCTGCTGTTGGGCGACCTCGTCAACACGGCGTCCCGGCTGCAGGGACTGGCTGAACCGGGCACCGTGCTGGTCGGGGAGACGACGGCATCTCTCGTCGAGACGGCGATCGAGCGACTCGTAGGCAGCAGGTTCGGGCGTCGACAT
>CAZCRP010000219.1:0-5065 GCA_964501055.1 uncultured Acidimicrobiaceae bacterium | reverse complement strand
GGCGAGACGGCCGAGCATCCTGGCGTGATGGCGGCCGGCGACGTCGACCTGGCCGGGACCGCGCTCGGGGTGGTGGAACGGGGGGAAGAGATCGACGGGTCCGGCGTCCGACCAGGCGACGTCATCGTCGGCCTGCCTTCGCCCAATCTCCGCTCCAACGGCTTCTCCCTCGTCAGACACGTGCTCGCCGGCCTCGACCTGTCGAAAACCCTGCCCGGCGAGGACGCCGCCATCGGCGAGGTGCTGATGCGCCCGTCGGTCCTCTACGCCCCGCAGGTGATGGCGGCCACCGCCGTCGCCAGGATCGAGGGTGCCGCGCACATCACGGGCGGCGGGATCCCCGGCAACCTCCCCCGCGCCCTGGCCCCCGGCTGCGGTGCCGAACTCGATCCGGCCACGTGGGATCTGCCCCCGATCTTCCGCTTCATCGCCGATCGGGGTCCGGTGACGTGGGACGAGATGGCTGTCACGTTCAACCTCGGGCTCGGCTTCTGCCTCGTCACCCGACCCGCGGCGGCAGCACCGGTCATCGCTGCCAGCGGCGGGAAAGTGGTCGGACGGGTGGTCGACGGGTCGGGGGTGCGCTTCGTGCGGGCCTTCGCCTGACGTCCGTCTGGCAGAATGGGCCGATGTTCGTGCCGAGTCCCTCCCGCGACCGGAAGGCGCTGTTCGCGGCTCCGTAGTCACGGGGCGCCCACCGCGACCGCCCCCGGCACCGAAAGGAGCACCATGCACGACTTCCTCGCCCGCCACGACGACATCATCGCCCCGGTCATCGCTTTCGACACCGACCTGGTGATCGAACGGGCAGAAGGGATCTGGATCCACGACTCGGCCGGGAACCGCTGGGCCGACTTCGCCTGTGGCACGGCGGTGACCAACCTCGGCCACAACCATCCGGCGGTGGTGGCGGCCGCCCACGCGCAACTCGACAAGGTGATCCACTCGGGATGCGTGTTCCGCTACGAACCGCTGGTCGAGGCCGCCGAGCGTCTGCGCGCCATCACCCCCGCCGGGATCGACAAGTTCGGCTTCGCCAACTCCGGAGCTGAGGCGGTGGAGGCAGCGGTCAAGCTGGCGAGGAAGATGACCGGCAGGCAGGCGGTCATCGCGTTCCGGGGCGGATTCCACGGTCGCACGATGGGTTCGGTGTCGTACACCACGTCGAACAGCAAGTACCGAGACGGCTATCACCCCGTCCTCGGCTCGACCTTCATCGTCCCGTTCCCTCATCCGTATCGGTGGGGAATGAGCGAGGAGGACGCCGTCACCCACGCGCTCACCGAACTCGACATGCTGTTCCGGCACGAGATCACGCCCACCAACGTGGCCGCGATGCTCATCGAGCCGGTGCAGGGCGAGGGCGGCTACTACCCGGCGCCGGTGCGGTTCCTCACCGAGTTGCGGCGCATCTGTGACGAGCACGGAATCCTGCTCGTTTTCGACGAGGTCCAGAGCGGGTTCGGCCGCACCGCCGAGTGGTTCGCTTCGGATCACTACCCGGTGGAGCCCGACGTCATCGCCTTGGGCAAGGGCATCGCCAACGGGCTGCCGCTGTCGGCCTACGGCGCCTCGGCCGAGCTGATCGACGGGTGGATGGTCGGCTCGCACGGCACCACCTTCGGCGGCAACCCGGTGGCATGTGCGGCGGCGGTGGCAGTCATGGACACGATGGGGGGCCTGCTGGCGAACGCACGGGCGGTGTCGGCGCGGGCCTTCGAGCGCTTCGCCAAGCTGGCCGTCGAGCATCCGACCATCGGCGATGTCAGAGGGCTGGGGCTCATGATCGGAGTCGAGTTGGTCTCCGACCGGGGCACCCGGCAGCCGGATGCAGCCGCCTTCGCGCACGTGCAGCAGTTCTGCCTCGCACGCGAGTTGGTGATCATCGAGTGCGGACCAGCGGGCAACATCATCCGATTCATACCTCCCGTCGTCACCACCCTGGAGCAGGTCGACTGGGCGATCGACCTGATCGACGAGGCACTGACCGAGCTGGAGCGGTGAGGCGGCGGGGGAACTCCCGGCTGCCGTGCGACGTCGAACGGGCATGAAGTCGACCATCGCTCTGCTCGTCACGTCGGCGCTGGTGCTGGTGGCCTGTGCCGGTGACACCGCCGGTCCCGGGCCCGAAGTGACCGACGACGTCATCCTCACGGTCCGCGACGAAGGCGGTTTCGCTCCGCTGGAATCGATCCTCGGCCGGCATCCGCGCCTCGTGCTCCGCGGGGATGGGCGGGTGTACACCCCTGGCCCGGTTCCTGCCGTCTACCCGGGTCCGATGCTCATGCCCATCCTGGTCGGCACGATCGACCGGGAGACGCTGGATGACATCCTGGAATTGGTGGTCGCGGCCGGACTCACCGAGATCGACAACCAGGAGGACACGAGCGCCACCAGCCACGTCGCCGACGCCACCACGACCGTCATCACGTATCACGACGGGTCGCGCGAGCGGGTGTTGTCGGTGTATGCCCTCGGGATCGCCACCGACGCCTCCGACGTTGCCCGTCGGGCGGAGCTGCTGGTGGCCGCGCTCGACCGGGCTGCCGGTTCGGTCGAGACGAGCTTCTTCACCCCGAGCGCCATCGAGGTTCGCGCCGGCGACGGTCTGACCGTGCCCGACCCCGAGTTCCGCAACACCATGCCCTGGCCGCTGCCGATGGCGCCGGACGAAATCCCCGCCGGTCGCCATGGTTGGCGCTGCGTCGTCATCGGCGGCGCCATCGCCGGTGAGCTGCTGGACGTGTTCGCCACCGCCACCCAGGCGACCGTGTGGGAGCACGAGGGCACCGAGCACCCGCTCATGGCCCGCGGTCTCATGCCCGGCGAACCCGGCTGCGCCTAGGGGGTTTGGCGTACCCAGGGTTCAGGAGTACCGCCGCGGTAGCTGGGAGCCCACAGTTCGGCCTTCCTGGGCAAGAACGCACGAACCGTGGGCTCAGGAGTACCGCTCCGGTAGCTGGGAACCCAGGGTACGCGACACCCCCCTCAGTTGGAGGGGGGTTGGAGGCGGGTGGCCGCGGCCTGGGTGAAGCGGTCGAGGATCATTGCCATGAGCACGATGGCGAGTCCCACCTCGAAGCCGAGGCCGTAGAGGTTGCGGGTCAGGGCCCGCACCGTCTCGAACCCGAGCGCCCCCCCTCCCACCAGTCCCGAGATGATGACCATGGCCAGCACCATCATGATCACCTGGTTGACCGCGGCCATGATCGTAGGAGCGGCCAGCGGGAGGCGCACTCCGAGCATCGTCTGCCGAGACGTGGCGCCAAACGTGCGGGACGCCTCCACGCTCTCCTCCGGCACCTGGCGGATGCCGAGGGCGGTGATGCGGATACCGGGGACGATGGCGTACAGCACCGAGGCGATGATGCCCGGCACCACGCCGACCGTGAACAGGATCACGGCGGGGATGATGTAGACGAGGGCGGGAATCGTCTGCAGCCCGTCGAGGATCGGACCGAGCGCCGCCTCCACCCGCGGCCGGCGACCGGCCCACACTCCGACCGGGACGGCGATCGCCACCGACAGCAGCACCCCCACCATCACCTGGGTCAGAGTGTCGATCGAGATTGCCCACAACCCGATGGCGCCGATCGTGAGCAGAGCCAGCGCCGAGAACACTGCAAGTCCCCAGCCGCTCACCTTCCAACACGCCCATGCCGTCACGAAGACCAGCACCGGCCACGCCACGTCGAAGGTGAGGAACTCCCGCACCGGGATGATCACCCCGGCGACCACGAAGTCGTTGAACGGCCGCGTGAGGAACGAGAGGTTGTCCCTCGCCCAGACGACCACCGAGTCGATCGGGTCGAAAGCGTTGACGGTCGTCACCGCCGGGAACCGGGACCAGCCGGCTGCGAGGCCGGCCACCAGCGCCATCCCCAACCCGCCTGCCCCCAGCAGCGTGGCCTGCGGTGAGATCCGCCTGGTGCGATCGATCTGGGCGAGGCCGCGCCACATCCGATCGAGCACCATCGCCACCGCCACGATGGCCAGCCCGGCCGCGATGCCGCGTCCCGTCCGACGCTGGGAGAGCGTCTGCAGTACGACCGCCCCCAACCCGCCGGCCCCGATCAGGGCCGCCAGGACGACGATCCCCAGCGCCATCATGATGGTCTGGCTCAGGCCCGTCAGGATGGTGGGCAACGCCATCGGCAGTTGCACCTTGAGCAGCGTCTGCCGCTCGGTCGAGCCGAACATCTCGCACGCCTCCACCGCCGCCGAGGGCACCTGGCGGATCCCCAGCGTGGTGAGCCGCACCACCGGCGGCAGCGCGTAGATCACCGTCGCCACCGCCGCATTGACCGCGCCGACACCGAAGAACCCGAGCAGCGGCAGGAAGTACACGAAGGCCGGCACCGTCTGCATGGCGTCGAGCACCGGCCGGATGGCCGCCTCGACCGATCGCCTTCTGGCGGCCACCACGCCGAGCGGAACCCCGATCAGCACCGCGAACAGCACGGCGGTGCCCATCAACGCCAGCGTCTCCATGGTCGGCTGCCACAGTCCGACCGCCCCGGCGTACAGCAGCGCTCCTGCCGCCACGAGGCCCTGCCTCCACATGCGGACCCGCACGAGGGAGGCGAACACCGCCAGGGGAAGGAAGTACCAGGGGAGCCCGAGGAGGATCGACTCGAAGCTCTCGATCACCCACGTGAGGAACGAGGTGAGCGGAACGAAGAAGGCGGTGAAGAGAAGGTGGGACCTGCGGTTCTGACGGATCCAGGTGCCCAGATCGTCGAAGGGCTCCGAGAAGAACGAGTCGAGCACGGCGGGGAAGCCGGCTGAGCCGGCGAAGGCGAACTGCAACGCCGCCACCACCACCGCCGCCCCGAACCACGGCAGTGCCCGGCGCACGGTGTCGCTGCCGACTCCCAGTGCCACCGGTGGGGACGTGGCCGTCATCAGGCGCTGGCCAGCAGCTCCGCCACCGACGTCCTGTCGACCACCCCGACCGGGATGCCGTCGGCGTCGACCACGGTGAGCACCGAGGCGCCGTCGAGCAGCGCCGGGACGAGCCGCTCGACCGGCTCGTCGACCGAGACGATCACTCCCCCCGCCGCGC
>CAZCRP010000218.1:0-5068 GCA_964501055.1 uncultured Acidimicrobiaceae bacterium | reverse complement strand
TGGCGAGACTGTTACGGCTGGCGGCACGTCGAGGTGAAGGACGCTGATAGGGCCTCTGGTGGGATGCCATTGACGCCAGGCTTCGTGAAGTAGGAGGGAGACTGCCGTGTGCGGCGGGAGCGTGATCGATTGTCCGGGCTCGGTTTGCCCGCCGTTCGAGACGCCCAGAAGGACCACTGGGAGGGGCTCCTGCGACCGGCGCCTCGGCGCCGGCGGCCATGGCTGGCGCACCTGCATCGGCACCGCCGCAGCTGGACAGGACCATCAGCGCGGCCACGGCCATCATCGAGCGGACTGGTCGCACCGGGCGGAGGGTACTGCCGGCCGCGGGGGTATCGGATAGCCTGCCCATGTGTCTCGTATCGTCGTGACCCGGCGCCTCCCTGAGGACTTCGCGGATCTGTTCGACGGGATGGAGCCGTGGATGTGGGACGGCGACGGGCCGATGGAGCCGGAGAGACTGCAGGAGATGCTGGCCGCGGCCGACGCCGCATTCACCATGATTCCCGACCAGTTGACGGGGGAGGTGATGGGGACCTCTCTCAAAGTCATCTCACAGATGGCAGTCGGAGTCGACAACATCGACCTGTCCGCCGCCACCGAACGCGGCATCGCGGTCGGACACACGCCCGGCGTGCTCACGGAGACCACAGCCGACACCGCCTGGGCGCTGTTGGCGGCTGCGGTGCGACGGATCGGCGAGGGATCCGACCATGTCCGCGCCGGGAGGTGGGGTCCGTGGGATCCGACGTTGCTCGTCGGCGGGGATCTGCACGACACCACCCTCGGCATTGTCGGGCTCGGGCGGATCGGCTCGGCCGTGGCCCGGCGTGCCGGCGGGTTCGGGATGCGTGTGCTGTACACGGGGCCGTCTCGCAAACCGCTGCTCGAGTCTCGGCTGGGCGTGGCGTTTCGAGAGTTCGACGAGCTTCTCGGCGAAGTCGACCATCTCATGCTCACCCTGCCGCTCGATGAGTCCACGCATCATCTCGTGGATGCGGCAGCCTTCGCCCGTATGCGCCGCGGGATCGTGCTGGTGAACGTCTCGCGGGGCGCCCTCGTCGACACCGATGCACTGGTGGCGGCGCTCGCGAACGGCACTCTCGGCGCGGCGGCGCTCGACGTGACTGATCCCGAACCGCTGCCAGGGGATCACCCGCTGCTCGACCATCCCAACTGCCTGGTCACCCCCCACATCGGGTCGGCCAGTAGGAAGACGAGGCGGGCGATGGCCGAGATCGCGGCCGAGAATCTCCGGGCGGGACTGGAGGGGCGGCGCCTTCCGTTCTGTGCCAATCCCGAGGTCTACGACTGACCCGGGATGATCGTGAACAGAGTGCCGGCGGTGACGGACACCTCGGCGACAGGCTCGGAGAACTCGTTGCTCACACCGAGTGTCGTCCCGAGGGTCAGCGTGGCGTGCCGCAGCGGCCATCGCAGTCCGGTCGTCGTCACACCGTGGACGTCGCCGCCGATGGGCACCAGTGACACTTTGTCGCCGATGGCGCCTTCGAGGCGGCGGGAGTCGCGGACGATCCCAATCGAGGCGTGGCCGGCGCGCCACTCGACCTCGATCCGGCGTGGAACGGTGGTCAGCACCAGGGCGTTCGCCAGGAAGTGATCGAGGCGGCCGCCGTGACCGCCCAACACGAGGATTCGTTCCGGCTGGCGCAACACGGCGGCGTCCAGCGCCAGTTCGAGGTCGGTGGCGCCCTTGGCAACCGGATGGCGTTCGATCGGCCCATCGAACCGCGCGAGGGCCTCGGGACTGACGCTGTCGAAGTCTCCCACCACCAGGTCAGGGATGAGTCCGAGCGACTCGGCGTGGTCGAGACCGGAGTCGGCGGCGATGACGAAGTCGGGCGGGAGGAGGCCGTCGGTGACTGACTGGGGGAGTCTGTCACCTCCCGTCACGATCACGACGGTGGTCAACCGATGTGGGTGGTGAGCCATGTCGTGACTTCGCCGTACCAGTGGATCGAATTGGCCTGGGAGAGGATCCAGTGGTTCTCGTCCGGGTAGTAGACGAGGCGCGACTCGACTCCCTTGGCCTGCAGCACGCCATAGATCTCCAGACCCTGCGTGACCGGCACCCGAAAGTCGCGCTCACCATGGATCACCAGCGTAGGTGTGCGGTATCCGGCGGCATGGGCCGCCGGGCTCCACCGGTTCACCCGCCCGAGGTCCTCCCACACCTCCGCCCCGTAAGCCTGTTCGCGACCCGATGTGATGTCGCTGGCGTACATGCCGGGGAGGGAGGTCACGGCCGAGTGCGCCACGGCCGCTCGGTACCGGTCGGTCTGAGAGATCAGCCACGCCACGAGATACCCACCGTACGAACCCCCGGCGATGGCGACCCGGTCGGGATCGGCGAGTCCCGCGGCCACCAGGTGGTCGGTGGCTGCCTCGATGTCGGCGGCAGGCAGTTCGCCCCACTCGCCGCGGATGCACTCGGCGAACTTCTGTCCGAAGCCGGTGGAGCCGTGGAAGTTCACGAGCGCGGCGGCACGGGACGAACCGCAGAACACGAGCGCGTTCCACCGCCAGTGCCACGTGTCACCGAATGAGCCGTGCGGGCCCCCGTGGATCATGTGGACGAGCGGCGGCGGCGCCTGCGCGTGGCTCGGTCGAACCAACCAGGCCTGGATGCGGTGGCCACCTCCTCCTGGGAAGTGGAACTCCTCGACCGAGGGGAGGTCCACCCCCCGCATGACGTCTTCGGTGAACGAGGTCAGTGGATTCGTGTCGGCTTCGTCGACGATCACCAGTTCCGGCGGGGAGGTGATCGAATCGAACGTTGCCACGACCCGACCATCGGGCAGACCGGCAGGGCCGGAGAGGGTGCCTGTCGCGCCGAGGCGGCGCGGCTCGCCACCAACGAGCGGGACGGACCAGAGGGGCTGGCTCCCCAGTTCCTCCGCCACCAGGACCACCGTGTCGGCGACGAGTGTCCAGTCGGACGGACTCCGGTCCCATCCCTCGGTCAGCTCGACGGTCGTCCCGCTCGACCGGTCCATCAGGGCAAGTCGCACCCGGTCTGCGTAGAAGCGCCGATCGACGGTGTGGCCGTACAGGAGGTGCGCGCCGTCCGCCGTGTAGCGCGGTGCCGACACGTGGCCCGTCACTTCAGGGGTGACCTCACGTTCCGTGCGGGTGGCCACATCGATCGTGAAGAGCGACCAGCGCAACTCCTGGTGCGGTGGCTCCGAGACGTCGAAACACGCCGCGACCTCCGAGCCGTCGGGAGCGATGTCGAGGTCGGCGACCGGATCGCCTGTGTTGTCCCAGCGCATCCATCTCGTCGAGGAAGGGGTGAGGTCGAACGGATCGGAACCCGGTTCGATCACGAAGAGATGCGGTCTGCGACCGTCGGTGAGCCACCGGTCCCAATAGCGGTAGACGGCGACCTCCGTCGTTCTCGCCGAGGTCTTGGCTGCCGCGAGTTCGTCTCGACGCTGACGTGTCCCGTCGATCGTCTGCGCGTCGGAGTACACGTCGGCGAGGACCAGCAGCCGGCTGGAATCCGGAAACCACTTCATGCCGATCACACCAAGCGGAAAGTCGGTGACCTTCTCCGCCTCGCCGCCGTCGACCGGCATGACGTGGACCTGTGGTCGTTCGTCGACCGAGCGGAGGAACGCCAGCTTGGTGGCATCGGCGCTGATCCTGGGTTTGGTGGCGGAGGCTTCGGAACTCGTCAGCGGTGTCGGGCCCGATCCGCCGAGCCACACTCTCCACACCCGCGTCGTCCCTGGGCCGGGTTCGGTCGGAAACGTGGTGACGGGAACGACGACGACGTCTCCCACCACCTCGGCGCGCCCGACGCGGGGGATCGACCACAGCATGTCGGCGGACAGATAGGCGGGCATCGGGCGAATGTACCCGCCGCCCCATGATCGGCGGCACCTGGTCACCGCTATCTTCGCGTCCGTGGCTTCCCTCACGGTGCTCACGTCCGGCGGCGACGCCCCCGGAATGAACGCCGCCATCCAAGCAGTCGTGAAGATCGGTGCGGCGCGCGGCTTCGATGTGATGGGGGTCGAGCGCGGATACGACGGGCTGATCGACGGAGATGTCCGGCTCCTCACCCGCCATCTCGGCGACGCCGTCATCCCTGATCCGTTCGTCGACGGCATCGGCGGCATCGGGGGCACGGTGCTCGGATCGAGCCGGTGTCCGCGTTTTCTCGATCCCGCTCATCGCGCCACCGCCGCGGCGAACCTGGCGTCCTGGGAGAGCCGGGGACTCATCGTGGTCGGCGGGAATGGGTCGATCGCGGGCGCCCACGCCCTGGCCACCGAGTGCGACACGCCGGTGGTCGCGATCCCGGCCTCGATCGACAACGACATCGGGCTCACCAGGGAGTCGATCGGCGTCGACACCGCGCTCAACACGATCGTCGAGGCGTGTGACCGCATATCGGACACCGCCCGCTCGCACCATCGCGCGTTCGTGGTGGAGGTGATGGGGCGTGACTCCGGCTACCTGGCGATGGCCTCAGCGGTCGCGACCGCCGCCGACGCCGTCCTGCTTCCCGAGCAGTCCAGGTCGTACGACGAGATCGTCGACAGCGTCTCGGCTTGCATTCGCCACAGCTTCTCCGAGGCACGGGGCAAGCATCGGGTGCTGATCATCAAGGCAGAAGGCGTTGACATACCGACCCATCTGCTCGTCGATGAGGTCTCGGCGGAGGTGGCGGACATGGATGTCGACGTGCGTGGCACGGTCCTGGGTCACCTGGTCAGAGGAGGCAACAGCTCGTTTCGCGACCGGCTCATCGCCGGGAGGTTCGGTCTCACCGCCGTGGACGCCGTGCTCGCCGGACGCACCGATGTGATGGTGGGATGGAACCTGACCGACCTGGGCGAGCCCACCTCTGACAGCTTCGTGCGCACCTTCCCGATCGCCGACGTGCTGCGCGAGACCGCGGCCCTCGCCGACGGCAGCAGCGGCCTCGCCCAGGATCGAATCATCCGCATGGAGAAGATCCAGGGCGTCCTGGCTCTGTGACATTTGCAGGGGGCGCGAGCCCCCCGGCACCCCCCAGCGCTCGGCCTGCGGCCTTCGC
>CAZCRP010000217.1:0-5086 GCA_964501055.1 uncultured Acidimicrobiaceae bacterium | reverse complement strand
TCCCACCCCCACCCGACCCTGTCGGGGCTCGCCTGTCAGCAGTCCTGCCACGACCGGGATCTCGTCGGCATCCGCCACCGCCAGCGTGGCTGCCAGATGTGCGATCTTCTCCCGACGCGAGCGGGTGGCTGCCACCCGTGCGGACGCTGCCACCACCTCTGCCAGCAGCATCAGCGGAGGGGCTCCACCCCGTGTGCTCGCAGCAGCCGAACCGTCACATGGAGCGGCAGGCCGACGACGGTGGACGGTGAGCCTTCGACCGCTTCCACGAACATCCCACCGATCCCCTGCAACGCGTAAGCGCCGGCCTTGTCGATCGGTTCGCCTCCCGCCACGTAGCGGGCGATCTCGTCGTCGGTGATGAGTGTCATCCGCACGAGCGAGCGATCGACATCGGACGTCATCCGCCCGTCGGACAACACCGCCACCCCCGTGAACACGGCGTGGACTTCTCCGCTGAGCCGCGCGAGCATCGCCCGCGCCTCGGCCGGGTGCCCCGGCTTGCCCATCACCCTCCCTTCGTGCACGACGGTCGTATCCGCCGCGATCACCACCGCCCCCGGTGTCGCCGCGGCCTCTGCCTTGGCACGGGCCACTCGCTCGACGTACTGATCGGGCTCCTCCTCGGGGTGGCGCGACTCGTCGACTTCGGGAGCTGCCACCCGGAACTCGAGACCGATCATCCTGAGCAACTCCGCCCGCCGCGGCGAGCTGGAAGCGAGGACGAGTTCCATGCCAGGATTATCACCTGCAACTGGCTGCGACGCCGACGGAAGCGATAATCGGCCGATGACGTCACCATCGCCGACGATCGTCGTCTCCCGTCGGGTGAAACCCGGGCGCGAGCGCGAGTTCGAACGCTGGAACGCCAGGATCCGCGCCGCGGCCGAGCGTTTCCCCGGACACCTCGGCTCGGAAGCGCAGCCACCGAACGAGGCGCATCCCGACGAGTGGATGATCGTCTACCGCTTCGCCACCGCCGACCAACTCGACGCCTGGATGAACTCGCCGGCCCGCCAGGCCTTGCTCACCGAGGGCAACCGGTTGCTCGACGGACCGGTGCGCGAGCAGCGCTTCGTCCAGTCCGAACGTGAAGCGGTGACGGCGGTGATGTCGCAGCGGGTGCGGCCGGAGGCATGGAGCGAGTTTCGCCGCGCCCACGCCGAGATCACCGAGACGATGCGGGAGTTCGCCGGCTTTCTCCACAGCGAACTGGCCGAGCCGGTGCCCGGTGTGCAAGAGGAGCACGTCGTCATCTTCGCGTTCGACTCGCGCGCCAATCTCGATCGCTGGATGGAGTCAGCCGCACGGCAGCGAGTGCTCGCACTGATCGAGCCGCTCATCGAAGGCGAGAGGACGCTCAACGTGGTCGGCGGCTTCGCCGGATGGTTCTCCGTCGACACCGCCCGCGAGCCGCCCCGCTGGAAACAGGCATTGGCGGTGCTGGTGGCACTGTTCCCGACCACCCTGCTACTCGGCTATCTGCAGCGATCGTGGAGTCCAGAAGCGCCGTGGGTGCCCGCGCTGTTCGTATCGAACGTCGTCAGCATCGCCATCCTCACCTGGCTCCTCATGCCCCTCGTCACGCGGACCCTCTCGCGGTGGCTCCATCGCTGACCTGCCGGACCCAAAACGATCAGGAACCGGGGGCGATACCTGCCACACTTCCGGCTCTGTGACCGATCCCGTCGTCGTCACCGACCTCCGCAAGGTCTTCAAGGTCCCCGTCCGCGACTCAGGGGTACGGGCGTCGGTGCGCAGCCTCGTGCGACGCGAACACCGTGAGGTCGTGGCCGTCGACGACATCTCGTTCTCGCTCCGGGCGGGCGAGATCGTCGGCTTTCTCGGTCCCAACGGCGCCGGCAAGACGACGACGATCAAGATGCTGTCTGGGCTGTTGCACGCCGACGGCGGCGACGCCAGGGTCCTCGGGCATCAACCGTGGCTGCGATCCAAGGAGATGCTGAGCCGCATCGCACTGGTCATGGGCCAGCGCAACAACCTGCAGTGGGATCTTCCCGCCGCCGACTCCTTCGAGCTGAACAGGGCCGTCTATCAGATCCCTCCCGGCGAGTTCCTGCGCCGCAAGGCCGCCTATTCCGAGCTGCTGGACGTCGCGGACCTGCTGACCAAGCCGGTGCGGAACCTCTCGTTGGGCGAGCGGATGAAGATGGAGATCGTCGGGGCGCTGCTCCACGGTCCCGAGGTGCTCTTCCTCGACGAACCCACCATCGGCCTGGATGTGACGATGCAGAAGCGATTGCGCCAGTTCGTCCTCGACTACAACCGCGACTCCGGCGCCACCGTGCTGCTCACCAGTCATTACATGGCCGACGTGGTGGCCCTCGCCCAGCGGATCGTCGTGATCCATCACGGGTCGATCCTGTACGACGGGAACCTGGCCGGACTGTCTGCCCGTTTCGCCGCCACGAAGACGATCCGGGTCACCGCACCGGACCTGCCCAAGGACATGAGCAGTTTCGGGGAGGTGCTCGAACGGACCCAGGACAAGGTGGTTCTCGCCGTGACGCGGGGCCGGGTGGCCGAGGTGGCCGCGAGGCTGTTGGGCGGATCTGCCGTCACCGACCTCTCCATCGAGGATCCCCCCATCGACGACGTCATCGACCGCGTGTTCACCACGGAAGATCAGCCGTGAGCCGGCAGGCGTTGCGGGACTACTACGTCGCCGCGTCCCGCATCGGGTTCCAGCGGGACATCCAGTACCGCGGGGCGACGTTCATCAACGTGCTCGGGTTCATGATCGAACCTGCGATCTACCTGGTCGTGTGGCGCACGGTCGCCATCGAGCAGGGCGGCGCGGTGGGTGGCTACACGGTCGACGACTTCACCGCCTACTACATCGTCTGGACGCTGGTCCGCGTGATGAACCTCGCCCATGCCCCCTATGCCTGGGAGTGGCGGATCCGTGGTGGCCGCCTCAACGAGATGCTGTCGATTCCGGTGCAGCCGTTTCATCGCGACTTCGCGTACTTCATCGGATCGAAGTTCGTCTGGATCTTGATGTGGATACCGGTCGCGGCCGGCTTGACCCTCGCCTTTCAGCCCCGCTTGGAGCCGCGACCCGCCCACGTCGCCGGATTCCTCGTCGCCATCTGGACAGGTTTCGCAGTGCGGTTCCTGCTGCTCTACCTGATGGGCATGATCACCTTCTGGACCACCCGCGGTCAGGCGATCTTCGACCTGATCGTGGCCGGCGAGCTGCTGCTCTCGGGCCGGCTCGTCCCGCTGAGCCTGATGCCCGACTGGGTGCAATCGGTGAGCAACTTCCTCCCCTTCCAATGGTCGTTCCAGTTCCCGATCGAGGTGGCCATCGGGCGCCTGTCGAACCTCGAGATCCTGCAGGGCCTCGGCATCCAGGTGCTGTGGATCGCCGGGATGGGGTTCGCCTTCGCCAAGGTGTGGCCGCGGGCGGTCCGCAACTACACGGCTGTGGGAGGATGAAGCCGTTCGAGCCTCTCCGCTTGGCCGCCGTCCACCTGCGGGTGGCCGCGCTCAACGAGCTCCAGTACCGGCTCAACTTCTTCGTCCAGCTCCTCCAATCGGCCATCGCCCTCGCCGTCGGCCTCATCGCCATCGCCGTCGTGTACTCCCATACCACCAGTCTCGACGGCTGGTCACACAGCCAGCTGCTGGCGGTCATGGGCGTCCACCTGCTCATCGGCGGGGTCATCAGAGCCTTCGTCGCCCCCAACATGCGCCAGCTGATGGAGGACGTGAACGAGGGAACGCTCGACTACGCCCTCACCCGGCCCGCCGACGCGCAACTGATGGTGAGCGTCCGGCAGTTCTCCATCTGGAACGGCATCGACATCCTGCTGGGCCTGATCGTCGTCATCTGGGCCGGGTTGGCGGTGGAGGGCGCCATCGGGCTGACGGGCACGTTGTCCTTCGTGGTGGTCGTGGCCTGCGGCTCGATCATCGTCTATTGCGTCTGGCTGTCGGCCACCACCGTCACGTTCAAGCTCATCCGTGGCGACTACGTCATGCAGCTGCTGGACGGCATCTACGAAGCGGGACGCTGGCCGGTCACCCTCTATCCGGGCTGGCTGCGAATGACACTCACGTTCCTGGTGCCGCTCGCCTTCGCGGTCACGGTCCCGGCCGAGGTGATCGCGGACCGGTTCGACGCGATGTCACTCGTGTGGTCGATCGTGATCACGGTGGTCTTCGCCACCGCCACCAGGCTCATCTGGAAACGAGGGATCCGTGCGTACTCCGGGGCCTCTGCCTGAGTCACGACCGCCGGTACGGAGCCTCGTCGTCGATGTTCCCCACGAACTGGGGAAGCCGCTCGTGGCCGAGTTGTTGGCGGATCGCCATGTTCTCGCCCAAGTGATACCAGTAGTGATAGATCACCCGCTGAATGCGATCGCCGAACCTCCGCTTGGTCGGCCTGCCACGGCTGACCACCGGGCTCTCGAGCCGCTCGCCGGTGAGTTCGTCCAGCCACGGATCTGCGGCCTCGGTGATCTGTCGCCATGCCTGCTGCACTCTCGACAGCGGAGGTGTGCTCGCCGGTCCGCCCGAGACGAACTCCGCCGCGATGTCCGGGAACGGAGTCAGGCCCTGGGCGGCGGTGAGGAAGTAGCGCTGCTCCTGCCAGGCGAGATGACCGACGTTCCAGCTCAGGGAGTTCATCGGTAGCAGGCGTCGCGTCGCGTCGGCTTCGCTCACACCCCGTAACCCCCGCTGGAACTCGCGTCGCGTGAAACGCAACTGCTCCACCAGCGGATGAATCGATGCTCCGTGCTGTTCGCGGGGTTCCATCGTGTCAGCGTAGAGGCGGTTGCGGACGTCAAGTGTCCGCAACCCGGCGGCTCCGGCTCAGCGCGGGGGAACCACCAGCACCGGAATGGGGGAGGTGGCCACGAGGTCGGCGACCGCCGGTTCGGTCGACGGGATCAGCACCGCGTCTGCTTCGACATTGGCCGCGACCAGGAGAGTGTCCGTGGCCACGTCCCCGAACAGCGCGATGACGTCGGCCGGTGTTCCGGGTCCCACCCGCTGCAGCTGCAGGCGCAGGCGCTCCTTCGCGCGGTTCTCCTCGTCCCGTCGGCGCCTGCCC
>CAZCRP010000216.1:0-5123 GCA_964501055.1 uncultured Acidimicrobiaceae bacterium | reverse complement strand
GGCCGGCGAGGACGGCGCGCTCCAAGGCGGGGAGCACCGTCTCGTCGTAGCCCACGATGCCGGGGAAGAGCGGCTCGCCGCTGCGCATCTTGAGGAGCAGGTTCTCCCGCAACTCCTCTTTGACCGTGCGGTCGACCCATCCCGACGCCCGCAGTTCGGCAATGGTCGCGGGGGACGTTCCCATCCCGCAAACCCTACGCCCTCCCCCGCCCTACCCCGCGGGGGGTTCCGCGTACCCAGGGTTCCCAGCTACCGCAGCGGTAGCTGGGAGCCCACGGTTCACGAAAACGCGGCTGCCGCCGCGTTTTCGGTGACCTGTTCGAACTCGTCGATGCCCCACCCGAAGACAGCCGCCATGGCCGCCATCTCGCCCGACGGGCTGGTGGCGCTCATGAGACGGTTGTCGCAGTTGAGCGTGACCATGAACCCGAGGCGGAGCAATCGGTCGATGGGGTGGTCCTCCAGGGACCTCACCGCCCCGGTGTCGACGTTGGAGGTGGGACAGAGCTCGAGCGGGATCCGGCGGTCGCGCACCTCCCTGGCGAGCCGCCCGAGCCGTTCGCCTTCGATGTCATCGACGATCCGGACCCCGTGGCCGATGCGGTCCGCCCCGCACTCGTGGATCGCCTGCGCGATGGAGTCCAGCCCGAACGCCTCGCCGGCATGGATGGTCACACCCAGCCCTCCCCGCCGGGCGATCTCGAACGCCGGGAGATGATCGACCGACGGAAATCCCGCCTCGGGGCCGGCGATGTCGTAGCCGACCACCCCCTGCTCACGCCAGCGGACCGCCGCCTCGGCCGCCTCCGTGGTCCTCGTCCCCGATCGCATCCCGTCGACGATCAAGCCGAGCACGATGCCGTGGTCCCGACTCCCCCGTCGCAACCCTGCCAGGGCGGCTTCGAGCACCTCGTCGAGGGACAGCCCGTCGGCGGTGTTGAGCTCCGGTGCGAACCTGACCTCGGCGTACACCACGCCGTCCGCGGCGAGATCCTCGGCGGCTTCGTACGCCACCCGCTCGATGGCCGGTGACGTCTGCAGGACACCGATCGTGTGAGCGAAGGTGGACAGATAGCCGGGCAGACCCCCGATTCGCACCGCATCGCCGAACCAGGCCCGCAGCGACTCGGCATCCCCGGCCGGCAGGCCGCGGTACCCGACTTCGTCAGCCAACTCCAGGATCGTGGACGGTCGCAGACCACCATCGAGATGCTCGTGCAAGATGACCTTGGGGAGTCCCCGGATCGCGGCCTGGTCCACCGGGTCACGGTATCGGCATGCTCGGCGGGCGGGTCTATGGTCGACCTCAGTTTTCCCGAGGAGACACCGATGACGAAGTTCGCCTACTTCTGCGGTCACGAGCAGTGGCAGCCAGAACAACTGGTGCGCCACGCGGTGCTGGCGGAAGAGGCCGGCTTCGACATGGTGGTGGTCTCCGAGCATTTCCACCCGTGGGTCGACGATCGGTCCGCGGCCGGATTCGCCTTCGCCACCATCGGGGCGATGGCGGAGGCGACATCGCGTCTGGAGTTCGCGACCGGCGTCACGACCCCGCTGTTTCGTTTCCATCCCGGCGTCGTGGCACAGGCGGCGGCCACCCTCGACCGCCTCAGCGGGGGCCGCTTCAACCTCGGCGTGGGGACGGGCGAGAACATCAACGAAGGTCCTCTCGGCTATGACTTCCCGGCCTACAAGGAGAGGGCGGCCCGCATGACCGAGGCGCTGGAGATCATGCGGCGACTGCTCGACGGGGAGAAACTGACCTATGCAGGCGAGTACTACACCACCGACCGGGCCAAGCTCTATTCGCCGCCGATCGGGCCGGTCCCGATCTGGCTGGCAGCCGGCGGACCGAAGTCTGCGGCGCTGGCAGCCGAGAAGGCCCAGGGGGTCATCACGTCCGTGAAATCCCCGGCCGAGACGCTCGAAAAGGTGGTGGACCCGGCCAGGGAGGCGGCCGCCGCCGCCGGGCGTCCGGAGCCCAAGGTGCTGGCGACGCGGTGGTCGATCAAGGCCGAGAACGACGACGAGGCGTGGGAAGCGCTGTTCTCCTGGCGCGGGCTGCGGGCCCCGGGGCGGCTGGAGGCCGTCGATCCCCAGACGCTGCGGGAGCGGGCAGACGAACTCCCCCGTGAAGAGGTCCTCGGCCGCTACTCGCTCGTCTCGACCGGCGATGACATCGTCGCCACCTACCTGCCGCTCGTCGAAGAGTTGCAGGCGGACATCGTCACGATCCAGATGGCGTCGCTCGATCAGGAGGGCCTGATCGAACTGCTGGGCGCCGAGGTGCTGCCCCGGCTGCGCGAGGCCGCCACCGACTGATCAGCCCTCGCGCTCGCCCCCCTCCGACCCGTAGAACACCGCCCAGGTCGAGAAGTTGGGGGTGAAGTCCTCGAATCGGTGCTCCACGCCGGCGGGGACGAACAGCAGGTCACCAGGACCGAATGGCTGGCGTTCCTCCCCGATCCGGAAGAAGCCGGATCCGTCGATCACGACGTACACCTCGTCCTGGTCGTGCGGCTCCTGGTCATCGGACTGGTGGGGGGCGTACAGCCCGGCCGACATCGTCCCGTGTCTGATCAGCTCGGCGTATCTGTCCGTCGTCGGAATGGCCGCCAAGGCCTTCTTGTATGGGATCCACGCACCGTCAGTCATGACCTGACCTTATTGCATCCGTGGCACTTGCGGTCGACCGAGGCTCCGCCCGACTCTGCCATCGACGTGAGTCAGCGACCGATCGACTCCAAAGCGGCCACCGCCGCTTGATGAAGCTGCGGAGCCACGTCGGGGTCTTCCAGCACGAACAGGACGCTGTCTTCCATCGCCGTCAAGCTGTCACGGAGGTCCTGGTTGTCGGCGGCCCTGGCCAGGTCTGCCGCCTCGGGGAACCGCCCTAACAGCGGAAACGGGAACGAGGCTACGAGGTCGACCAGCCACCCGTCGGGTGTCTCGCGCAACACGAGGCGTCTGATCGAAGCATCCGGCGGCCGCTCCAGCTCCACCACCCCGAAACGGGACGCGCCGACCTCGACCACCGCCACCTCACCGACGGCGAGGTCCGCCGTCCCGAGCGACGTGCGCAGCTGGGCGGCGAAACCCGACCAGAAGTTGCTGGCCACGAGGTCGAGATCCGCCGGCGTGAGCTGATTCAGCCCCCGCGTCCCCAGACCCTCGGCGATGGCCAGCAGCGGGATCTGGGCGGGGTCAGCGAGGGAGGCAGCCAGGGATGGGTCGTCGGCCCGCAGCGCATCGATCAGGGCCTCGGCCACCGCCTCCGGGCCGGTGGGAGATTCCGCCTCCACGATCTCGTCCGGAGTCGAGGTGGCGGAATCGCACGCCGCGAGCACCAACAGCAGAAGGACGGCGAGCGCAGATCTCACGGCAGTCTCCCGTCCTGGAGGACACGACGGCGCCGGACCGGATCGGAGAGGCCGGCCCGCATCCACACCGCCGCCAGATAGGCCACGCCCGCCGCCTCCCGCACCCACCGCCACGGATCGGCCATGGCCCGCGCCAGTGCTCCCTCCCAGTACGGCGACGGACCGGACGGGATGGAACCGAACAGTGGCCACAGGAAGACTTCCTTCTCGAGCCACATGAAGTCGAGCAGCAGGTGGAAGAACATCCCGACCACCAACGCCATCCACGCCCGCCGCCGCCGCCCGCGTCGCGTCGCCACCAGCACCGCCACCGCCACGACCGAGGGTGCGAGCAGGGTGTGCGCCCACGCCTCCCCGGTGGACAGCGTCTCCGACAGGACCAGCGTCCCGAGCGGCAGGTCGATGAGGTCGGGCAGGAGCGCACCGGCGAGGAGAAAGCGCACGTCGACCTTCGGATCGCGAAAGATCCACCGGAAGAGGAACAGGCTCGCCCCGAGATGCCAGCCGACCACGGATCAGAACACGAGGATGCGCCGACAGTGGGTGCACCGAGGCGGGTCGTACTCCCGCGCCTCGGACTGCTCCGGGGCGGAGAGCGACAGGTGACATCCTCCGCAGCTGCCATGCTCGAGCCGCCCGACCGCCACGCCCTCCTTCGTCTTGCGTAGCGTCTCGTACAGCTCCATCAGCTCGGCGGGGATGCCCGGCGTCATCTCCGCCTTGCGCTGCTCGCGCCGGCCCAGCTCGAGATCGATCTCTTTCCACTGGGCGGCGATCACCTCCTCGAGCCTCTTCTCGACTGTCAGCGCGGCAGCGATCTCCTCGTCCGCGGCGGCCAGCTCGGCGTCGAGCGCCTCGCGCAGATCGAGCAGCTTCAGGACGCGCTCTTCCAACGCGCTCTGCTGACCCTTCAGCGAGGTCACCTCGAGCTGCTTGTGCTCGGTTTCCCGTCCGCTCATCCCGCCGGCGTACAGCCGAGTCTCGGACTCGCTCAGCCGCGCCTCGAGGATCTCGAGTTCCCCTTCCGCCTTGTCGAGATCGAGGGACATCTGGCGATGACGGCCCGCCACCTCCTCTCGCCTCGTCTCCGCCTGCCGCCGCGCTTCGTTCGCAGATCGGTATTCGGCCAGCTCAGGGAGGGACTGGCGGCGATCCAGCAGCCGGTCGATCTGCAGGTCGACCTCCTGCAGGTCGAGCAGATCGGCAAGGGCGGGGATCTCCATCACAGCTCCGTCGTGGTCGGCGGCGAGGCTACCGCCATGGCGTCGGGTCGTGGCCGGTGAGATCCACGACCGGGGTCGGATCGACTGCCGCGGTGACCGCGGCGACCAAGGCCTGCATACCGGGGCGCTCCGAAGGTCCGTGTCCTGGGTCGATGATCGACAGGCGACGGTCGTTGGCTTCGACCACCCGATGATGATCGACATCTCCTGTCACCAGCACGTCGGCACCGGTGGCCGCCGCGGCAGACACGAACGACGATCCCGAGCCGGGTACGACGGCCACCGTCCCCGCCGCCGGGGAGGCGAGGCTGACGCGCATGCCCCCGGCACCGAGCGCGTCCGACACCGTCGTGACGAGGTCGGACGCCGACCCCCCGAACCGGCCCACACGGCCGATGAACCGGCTGTTCGCCTCGGTCTCGTGCAGGTCGTATGCCGGCTCTTCGTACGGGTGGGCAGCCACCAACGCCGCCGTCACCGCCTCCACCGCGGCCGCCGGCGACAGCATCTCCACCCTCAC
>CAZCRP010000215.1:0-5162 GCA_964501055.1 uncultured Acidimicrobiaceae bacterium | reverse complement strand
CCGGCACCATCCAGCGCGACAGGGAGCACCGGCTGAAGGAGGACCGGGCCGAGAGGATCTCCACCACCACTCCGTCCGGATGGTCACGGAACCGCACCACGTCGGCCGCGCCCGAACCGGTCATGTCGGCGAAGGCCATGTTCCCTGCGGCCACCTGGCCCGTCCAACCCGTGGCGTAACCGCCGGCGAAGCCATACGGCGTCGCCGCCCCGAGCGGGGGCAGCGTCGGCAGACCACCCGAGCCCGCCGCGGGTCCCATCCAGGAAAAATGCATCGGATCCTTGGAGAACGCCCAGTCCCCTCCCCAGCAGAAGCCGGCGGCCCGCCACGCCTCCACGTACCAGGCTGGCATGTCCGTGACGAGCAAGGCCGGGTCCGGGGAGTAGGGGTTGCGGCTCGGGTTGATGTCGATGGCCGTGCCGAGGGCATGGCGGCTCAGCTGATGCGACCCGCCAATGGTGCGGGGGGTGAAGGCGGCGGCGCTCGTCACCGAATACCACAGCCCCTGTCCGGCCGCGGCCGCGAGGTTGGCAGTGACCTGTTCGAAGGCCGGCAGGGCGGCCCGGTGCACGCGGACCCGGCGTCCGCCACTCATCGGCACCACCCAGTCGACCAGCGCCGACCGCACCTCTCCGACGCTTCGCCCCAGGTATCGGCCGAACGGCCCGAGTATCCGGTCGGAGTCGGCCAAAGAGCCGATACGCGACATGATCGGTGTGGCGACGTACGGGGAGCCGCAGGTGGTGGACTCGGAGAGCGCCGTCCAGGGCACCGACGACTCGGTCGAGGCAGTCGCCGCAGGCGCCAGTCCCAGCACGAGCGCCGCGAGCGTCACCGCCAGCAACGGCCGACCGCCGAACGTGCCAGTCCGCTCCCCCTGCGACATGCTGGCAGCGTAGGCGGCGGGGCGACGGCGAGCACTGAAGTACGGATCAGAACCGTCGCGCCGGCGGGACCGGACCCTTGTCGCCTTACGGAAAAGTGGAGCCCGTGGGACCCATTTCCTGCGCCGGGATTATCCGGATCAGGTACGAGGGATCATCTGGCTCGATGGCCTTCTCTCAGCCGAGGAAACACTCGGCTCTCCCTGAGTCCCACTGACTCCACACCCGTGGTACCCGCTCCGGTCGATCCGTAAACCTGGGATTTTGCATCGTCACACGGCTCGCCTCCTGGCGGTGGGCTGCGGGGGCGACGGCGCACTGTGGTTCGGTGAGCTGCTGGACCCAGCCGAGCTGGCCGAGCAGGCAGCGACGACAGCGGCTCCGCCGTCGGATTGTCGAGCCCGCACCCGCGGCTCGTTCTCCTTTAGCTGCGAGGACTATCGATCACGGCAGGCGTGAGACCCCGTCGACGCCCGAAATCCGCCACGCCGCGGAGTAGATGGCGAGGTAGCCCCTGGCCCCGTGCCGGGTGAACCAGTCGTGTGCCTGTCGCCCGACAGCTCGGGCAGTTTCACTGTGGGGCAACGTCTCGGCCAGGATCGCCTGCAACTGGGCCTCGTCCGCTGCCCCGTCCACCGCGGCATGTCGCGTCGCCGCCTCCAAGAACCGGGCTGCGGCCTCCTCGGACGCATCTTCCAGTATCTCGATACCGGCAGAGGCAACTGCTGCGAGCGAGGCGAACCTGAGGCCCGGTTTGGCGGGCAGGTTTGCCTGTGCGTGCCGTAGCCGGTCGACGTCCTCCAGGCGTAAGGCAGCGAGGATGGGGATGTCGAACAGGAAGCTGTGGGGCACCGCGAAGGCGTAGTCAGCGCTCTGGGCGATCTCGAACGCCCGTTCGGGGTCTCCCGACGCATAGGCGTACTGACTCAGCGCGCTGAGACGAATTGCTCTTCCGAGTGGGTCTCCCTGGTCGTCGGCAGGCTCGAGAAGGGCGACGGCCTCATCCAGATGTCGGGGATCTCCGTCGAGCACCCAGTCGAGGAAGAGGACCCGCGACCGATCGTAGGTGGCCACGACATCCGTCCGGTGGCTGTCCGTCTTGTAGCTCTCGCGAGCTTGTGTGAAGTCCCCGACCGCAGTCTGGATCCTGCCCAGCCACGACCGGGCGTAACTCTCGATCGCGGGCGAGCCCGCCTTGGCCGCGAGTTCGAGCAGCCGGGTGGGTGGTCCGAGGTCACGGCGCCGTCCGTTGACGCCGTCCACCAGTATGAGGCTTCCGATGGCGGCAGCCTCGACCGCCGGTGAGTCGAGCTCGCCAGCCAGCCGCACGGCCTCTCTGAGCAGCGCGAGGGACTCGTGCACACGGTCGATCCCCTCGAGGGCGAGACCCCGGATTCGCAAGAGGCCTACCACCAGTTCCGGGTCACCGACGAGTGCAGAAGTCAGCAGGATGTCGCGGGCGATGTCAGCTGCACGGCGGTTGTTCCCCGACCCGAAGTGAGCTCGGGCCAGCACCAACCCCAGGCGAGCCATCTCATCATCAGCGTTCTGGGTCGGGTCGAAGTGGCGATCCAGTGCGTCCACGGCCTGAGCCGGGAGTTCCGCGGCGAGCAGGGCCCTTCCCAACCGGTACCGAGCCCGGGTGACGCCGGCGGGGAAGCCATGGCCCGTCTGCCAGTCGAGCCCTTTCCGGGCAAGCGCGAGTGCAGTGTCGTGGGCGCCCGAGGCGCTGGCCGAGTCGATGCCGAGATCCCACAGCGGAACACGATCGGCTTCTTCACCAGGAATCTCCAGGGCCTTCGTGATGAGATGGAGGGCGTGCTGATGGGCGTGGAGCTCCGTCGCTCGGCGGGCAGCGTCGAGAAGGGCCTGCCGTGCCCGTGTTGCCAGCTCGGGATCGGGGCGCGCCTCGAGCGCGCTCAGGTAGTGGCTTGCAACGACAGTCGCGTGCTCGGCGACGTCTCCCTCTCCGAAACGGTCGACGATCGCCAGATGACGCTGACTGCGTTCGGTCTTCGACAGTCGGCGGTAGGCCACTTCACGAAACGTGGACTGCACGAACCGGTACTGCGTTTGCTCGGGTGTGCGGCGATCGCTCTCTGTCTGCAGCACTCCGGCCGCTACGAGACGCTGGAGGGCAGGGTGCACCTCCTCGACCATCCGCGCCGTCGCCCTCGCGAACTGAGCAACCGTGAACGACTGGCCGAGAACGGCCGCATCCTGGACCATCGCCCGCTCGATCGGATCGAGCCTGTCGAGCCGAGCCCCCACCATTGCCTGCAGTGAATCAGGAAGCGCGAGCGTGTCGACCGCTCCCACTTGTCGGAACCGGTCACCCTGCCGCACCAGGTCGCCGGAGGCGACGAGCATCCGCACGTACTCCACCGCATAGAGCGGGACGCCCGCCGCTGCCTGGGTGACGAGATCGACGGTGTTCTCCTCGATCCCCGGCACCATCTCCGACACGAGAGCTGCCATGTCCGCGTCCGCCAGCGGCCCGATGTGGATCGAGTTGAAGTTGTGGCTGGCCGACCCCCAGTCGGGTCGATGTGCGAGCAGCTCCGGTCGCGCCAGGGTGACGACGAGAAGTGGGTGCTCTCGGGAGCGCTCTACGAGGTCGGCGATGAACGCGAGGAGGGCGTCGTCGGATCTGTGGAGGTCTTCGAAGACCAAGACGACGGCCGCCCGCCCAGAGACACGCTGGAAGAAAGTGCGAAGGGCACCGAAGAGGTCGTCCCGGTCGCCGGTGGGAAGGGGATCGATGCCGAGAAGTCCGGTGAGGCGCGAGAGGATCCATCGCTGCTCTTCGGCATCGACGCAGTACTCGGCCACCGTCGCGGCCAGTTTCTCCCGACCGCGACGTTGGTCGTCGTTTTCCCCGATGCCTGCCCGTTGGCGGATCATCGCCGCGATTGCCCACAAGGCGACACCGTCGCCATGCAGGGGCGAGCGCCCCACGTGCCAGAGGAACGGCCGCGCGCGGGCGGTGGCGTACTCCGCCAGCTCCCGGACGAGTCGGGACTTGCCGACACCTGCGTCACCGATGATCGACACCAGCCGGGCGCTCCTCTGCTCGGCTGTTCCGTCGAGCATGTCCTCAAGCATCCGCAACTCGAAGCGCCGGCCCACGAACGGGTGTTCGACATCCTCGTTACTTCTGCTCTCCGGGTCGCCGGCCGGCCCGCCGGCCCTGTAGGCCTCGACCGGATGCGGCAATCCCTTCAGCTCCACCGCACCGACGCTCTCGAAAGAGAGGGCACCCTCGGCGAGAGCGCGGGTCGACTCCCCGACGAGGACCGTGCCTGGGTCGGCGTGGGCCTGCAAACGGGAGGCAGTGTTGACGATGTCGCCGACGATGAGCCCCGTCTCGTTCCCACCCGGGCCCACGCTGGCCTCGCCGGTGAGCACCCCCACCCGGAGACTCAGCTCGGGAATTCCAATCTCAACGCCGAGTGTGGCGACGGACTCCACGAGCGCCAGACCGGCGCGCACGGCTCGTTCGGCATCGTCTTCCCTGGTGATACGAGCTCCCCAGAACGCGGTGACGGCGTCGCCGGTGTACTTGTCGATGACTCCGCCGAAACGCTCCACTATCCCGCGGGCCAGGTCGAAGTAGCGGACGAGCATCGCCCTCACGTCCTCTGAGTCGCGCACGTGGGACAAAGGGGTGAAACCGACGAGATCGCAGAACAGCGCCGACACAATCCGCCGCTCGCCTGGTTCGGCAACCCGAGCCGAGGGCCCGGCGTGCTGTTCCGTACCGCACTGATTGCAGAAACGTGCCTCGGCCGGGTTGGCGGCGTCACACCGGGAACACGTCACTCCCAGGGCCGCGCCGCATCGACCACAGAACACAGACCCTGCCACGTTGTGCGCTGCGCACGTCGCGCACTCCATCTGCGAACCGTAACCGGCGGCTGGGAGCCACGGCCGGTCAGGGGCCAACCGCCAGGACTCCAGGCGTCATGATCTCACGGGGCTCTGCCCCATGAGATGTAGGATCCGGAGTCGACCCGCGAGAATCGGCCCTGATCGAGGCGACGGAACCGGACCGAACGCCCAGCACGGTGGGGAGGCTGCCTTGTCGGCCACCAGATGGTATTTGACGGGTGGGCTCTACCTGGCGGGCGCGTTGGCACCGTCGTTGTGGCTCATCCTTGCCAGGAAGCGCCTGGGGGCACTGCATGCCGCTTCCTGGCTCGTGATCTGGGGCGCCGTCCTCGCGCTCGGGGAGCACGCGGGATGGGCGATGGTGCTTGCCATCGACGAAGAGTGGTT
>CAZCRP010000214.1:0-5167 GCA_964501055.1 uncultured Acidimicrobiaceae bacterium | reverse complement strand
CGCTCGGGTCGCCGCTCGGAGCTCGCCCACACCGGGCCGCCCGTCCTGGATCGTCACGAGGTTGACGATCTATTCGGGAGGATGCTCGAACTCTCGCTTGCCACCCGCGCCTGTGTGGCCACTGGCCGCCTTCCGGGCAACGGGATCGGCGACGAGATCTTCACCCGTCTGGGGGCGGATCTGGCGGCCACAGGCGTCCGGATCGTGGCCGACTTGCACGGCCCCGATCTCGACGCGTGGCTCGACGGAGGCCCCATCGACCTGCTCAAAGTCAGCGACGAGGACCTCACCCTCGACGGAACGCTGGTGGAGGATTCTGAGCAGGACGTGCTTTGCGCCATCTCGCGACTTCTGGAACGAGGCGCCCGGTCGGTGGTGGTGTCCCGCGGCGACCAGCCTACGTTGGCCGCCATCGCCGGCACCCTGTACCGGGTCCATCCCCCGACCCTTTCGGTGGTGGACGAGAGTGGGGCCGGCGATTCGATGACCGGTGCGCTCACCGCCGCCTTCCTGGCCAAGTTCGGGCCAGAAGACATGCTTCGCCTCGGCTGCGCAGCGGGCTCGGCCAACATCACCCGCCGCGGTCTCGCCACCGGTTCGGCCGACCTCATCCGTCAACTCAGTCATGAGGTCAGGGTCGAGGAGGTGACTGGCATCTGAGCGAGCGTCCACTCGTTGTCGCCGAGAGCGGGGCCCTCGTCGTCGACGAGCACCTCACGCCAACCGCCGCCGAGCCGCGGATCCTCGTGACGAACGACGATGGGATCGAGTCTCCCGGCATCGAGTTGCTGGCGCGCACGCTGAGCGAGGACTTCGAGACGGTGATGGTGGCGCCGGCCTGGGAGATGAGCGGGAGCGGCACCGGCATCGGTCAGTTCGACCCCGGGAAGGGAATCGCCCTCACGAGGCTGGAACGAGGCGAACTCGATGCCTACACGGTGGAGGGCCCACCCGGAGTGGCGGTTCTTGCCGCCATGTTGGGAGCGTTCGGCCGCCCACCGAACCTTGTCGTGTCCGGAGTGAACGCCGGGATGAACACCGGACACTCGGTGATCCACTCGGGGACCGTAGGGGCGGCGCTGACAGCCCGCACCCTCGGCGCCCACGGCCTGGCGGTGAGCCTGGCCGAGTCGAACCCCTGGCACTGGGAGACCGCTGTGACCGTGGCTCGCTCGGCGGTGGATTGGGTCCTGGGACGCGACGGAGCCAGGGTGGTCCTGAACGTGAACGTGCCCGCCGTCGCGCTCGAGGCAGTGCGCGGTATCCGCTGGGCCGACCTCGACGAGTTCGGACACATCAGGGTGGCGATGGCTGACGTTCCGGGCGAGCGTCTCGAATTCGAAGTCCGGGGCTCGGGTTCCGGCCTCGACCCGGTCTCCGACACGGCGCTCTGCTTGGACGGCAACGTCACGCTCACCATGCTTTCCACGATCGAGCCGGCGCCGTTCCCACCGGAAGAGGCGTCGGCGGTCTGGGACCCGACAGGCTGACCCCGACCCGGTCGAAGTCGTGCTCGTGGGCGGGTTTGAAACACGCGCCCACCGGGTAAGCGCACCCTACAGCTATCCCGAAAGGCAATGACATGATCACAGCCGGCGTTCTCCTCATCCTTCTCGCGATGTTGTTCAACATCCCGATCCTCTACACCATCGGGGTGATCCTGGCGGTGGTCGGGGCGATTCTCTGGATCCTCGGATCCATGGGCCGAGCCATCGGACCCCGCCCGCACTACTGGTAGGTCGATCTCCAGCCGGGCGATCGCGCCAACCCGGCCGTCGCCGGATCGCGGCGACGCGCGTGAGGCGGTTCCTGGATAGAGTCGCCGCGACGATCACGGAGAGGCGGCAGCGGGCATGACATCACGCAGCGAGGCACTGGCCACTTTGAAAAAGGTGTGCCTCTCTTCGAGGGGCTCTCCACGAGGGAGTTGGTCGAAGTGTGGAAGGCCACCGAACAGCTCGACTATCGGGAGGGCCAGACGCTCGGGCGACAGGACAAGCCGGCCAACGAGGCATTCGTCGTCCTCACCGGCTCCATCATCGTGCGGCGCAACGGACGCAAGGTGGCGACACTCGGCCCCGGTGAGGTGGTCGGCGAGATGACGCTGCTCGACGGCGAGCCGCGTTCGGCCGATCTGATCGCCGCCGAGGACTCCTCCGTGCTCTACATCTCCCGGCGCGAGTTCGGCAAGCTGCTGGAAAGCAATTTCAAGCTGACTACCAAGGTGCTCAAGAGCCTGGCCTTCCGCCTTCGAGAGGCGGATCGCAACCTCTACAGCTGAGTCGGCGCTCCGGCGGTGTTGCTCGCTCCGGGCGCCGAGATGAGAATCTCGCGGCCGTCGTCGTGGATGATGCGGTTCGTCGGGGCCGGGTCGCCCTGCTCGTGATCCTCTCCCCCGCCCCGGACCTGCCAATGACCTTCCTGGCGCGCATTGAGAACGCTCACGATTCGCTCTGTTGCGGATTCTGAGATCGCATCCGGATCGGTGAGATCGATCACGAGGGCACGCGCCTGGCATCCGAAGATCTCGTCCTCGATCACTGCCAGAACTTCGTCGCCGTCACCTTCGACCCCGACGATATGGACGACCCCCGCCAGGTGATGTGTACGGCCACCGTGTCTTGCGCCGTGTGAACTGCTGAGCATGTCTGACCCCCTTCGGACCGTCCTGTCGCCGGGGATGGGACTCGACCCGGCGTCAAGAGTCCATCGGCCCATTCTCCCAGCCCCGCGGCACTGCGGGCTGGAAGAACTTCGCGACCTCGGACCATTCCCGTGACGTGGCCTCAAGGGACGATCGTCGGTGCGCGCTCGGCAGGAACGGTGTCGGCCGGCGCCGGGTCCGACATGGTTGGTTCGCTCGGCACTCCAGGACCCGCCGATGGGTCACCACTGCCGACCAGCGCCAGGAGAACCATCATCGTGACGAGGATGGCCACGAGGGCCAGCACCGGGCCGAGGGTGCTGCGAGGCTGTTCGATCGGCTCTTGGTAGTGGACGTCGTCACGATCGGGTGGACGCGCCATGGGCTGCACGAGAACCTCCTTCCGGATCTCACTGCCGCCTACCCCATCGGCGTGTGGCCCATACTCCGAATCCTCTCCCCTGCGCGGTGGGAGAGCCGGCCGCAGGCCGGGGAGGGGGGAAACGTCGCGCCGTGAACCAACGAGCTCGCCAACGCTCACCACCCCCTCGCCCAGAGCAGGGGTTGATGGCACGTGCAGATAACCGGCGGGCCGCGAATCCCGTCGCACCGCACCTGTCTGCCTCGGTAGGTTGGAGCGCGAAGGTGGTGAACCCGGTGCCCCGCCCTGCTCCCGACTACACATTCGTGTTCACAGACATCGAGGGTTCGACGCGGCTCTGGCTCGATCACCCCGCCGGGGCATCGGCGGCAATCTCGTTCCATGATCAGCTCCTGGCCGACGTCTTCCGCCAGGGAGGCGGACGGATCGTCAAGAACCTCGGAGACGGACTGATGGCCGTCTTCCCCGATCCGGTGAGCGCCATCCAGGCGACGGCCGCCGGCCAGGCCGAACTGGCCGCCCACCAGGCAGAACTCGGCGGTGCCGCATCCGTGCGGATGGCGATCCACTCCGGCGGCGCCGAGGTCAGGGGAGGCGACCTGATCGGCCTCGAGGTGAACCGGTGCCAGCGGATCATGGCCAGTGCTCACGGCGGACAGATCCTCGTCTCTGCCGCCACCGCCGGTCACGCCGCCGATGTTTCGGTCCACCCCCTGAGCCTGCTGGATCTGGGCCGCTATCGGCTGCCCGGCCTCGACGAGCCGCAACACATCTTCCAACTCGCCGGCCCCGGACTACGGCGTGACTTCCCACCCCTGCAATCCCCCGCCACCGATGCCCACAACCTGCCCGCGGAACTCTCTTCGTTTGTGGGTCGCACGCAGGAACTGGCCGAGATCGACAAGCTCGTCCACGCCAGCCGGCTCGTCACCCTCACCGGGGAGGGCGGCATCGGCAAGACCCGCTTGGCCCTGAGAGTGGCGTCTGTGGTGCGGGGCCGTTTTCCCGACGGGATCTGGGCGATCGACTTGTCGGCGGTGACAGACGACGCCGCGGTGGCGCGTCAGGCAGCCTCCAGCCTGGGCATCCGACCGGGCACCGACGACTCGATGCTCGAGGCGGTCGTGAGTCAGCTCGCGCCACTCACCGCCCTCGTCGTCCTCGACAACTGTGAACACGTGCTATTCGGCGTCGGCGAACTGGTGGGCGACCTCCTGCGGCACGGTCCCGAAGTCAGGGTGCTCACCACGAGCCGCGAAAGGCTCGGCATACCCGGGGAGACCGTTCACCGCGTGCCGCCGATGCCGTTTCCCGCTTCGGAGGTCGCTGCTGCCGCCGCCGCTCGCTACGACGCAATCCAACTCTTCGTCGAACGAGCGGTATTGGTCGATCCCGACTTCCGACTCACCGACGAGAACGTCGGCCACGTTGCGAGCGTCTGCCGTCACCTCGACGGACTGCCGCTGGCCATCGAACTGGCCGCCGCCAAGTCGAGCGCCCTCACCCCGGCCGACATGGTCAACGGCCTGGCACGCACGCTGGAACTCCTCGATCGCGGCACAGAGGAGCGAGGACGCCATCGCACACTGCGGGCGGCCGCCCGCTGGAGCTTCGAACTGCTCGACCCGGCGGAACGGCAGATGTTCGCCACGCTGTCGGTGTTCCGGGGCGGATTCGAGCCCGCCGCAGTGCGATCGGTGAACGAGATGGACGAGGCCGAAGTCCTCGCCGGACTGTCGTCGCTGGCCGACAAGTCGCTCATACGGCGAGACGACGACAAGAGACGGTTCCGGATGCTCGAGCCGCTGCGTGTCTTCGCGGCGGAACAGCTCGACGGCCAGGACGAGGAGGCAGCCGCCCACTCTCGTCATGCCCGCTTCTATGCCGACCTCGCCGACAGCGCCCACGCGGCACGCGAGAGCGCAGGTCTCGGTTTGTGGCTCGATCAGTTGGACCGCGACCAGGACAACCTCCACGCCGCGTTCGATTGGGCCTCGTCTGCCGGGGAGCGCGAGGTGGCGCTCCGCATCGCCATCGGAACCACAGTGCTGTGGAAGCAGCGCGGGCAGGCTGCGGAAGGAAGGCGCAGGCTGGAGCGCGTGCTGGGCGCCGGCACCGTCGATTCCCCCGCCCTCGTCGCC
>CAZCRP010000213.1:0-5216 GCA_964501055.1 uncultured Acidimicrobiaceae bacterium | reverse complement strand
ATGTCCTTGGTGAACTCCTCGACGTACGGCGTGGCCGGGTGCCGGATGAGCTCGGCTGCGGTGCCGATCTGGTCGAAGGCGCCGTCCTTCATGATCGCGATGCGGTCCCCGAGCTTGATCGCCTCCGCGAAGTCGTGGGTGATGAACACCAGCGTCCCGTGCATGGCGGCCTGCAACCGGATCAGCTCGTCCTGCATGTCGCGACGGATCAGAGGGTCGAGCGCCGAGAACGGCTCGTCGAAGAACAGCACCTCCGGCTCCACGCACAGCGCCCGTGCCAGACCCACCCGCTGCTGCATGCCGCCTGACAGCTGCTGGGGATAGTGATCCTCCCACCCCTGCAGGCCGACCGTCTCCAGCACCAGGCGCGCCCGGGCGTGCCGGTCCGAGCGCCGCAGGCCCTGCACCTCGAGGCCGTAGGCGGCATTGTCGATGACCCGCCGGTGGGGGAAGAGCCCGAAGTGCTGGAACACCATCGACAGCTTCTTGCGACGCACCCGGCGCAAGTCCTCCTCGGAGAGCGCGGTGAGGTCCTCCCCGTCGAGCACCACCTCGCCCCGGGTGACGTCCGTGAGCCGGGACACACAGCGGATGAGCGTCGACTTCCCGGAGCCGGAGAGCCCCATCACGACGAAAGTCTCCCCGCGCGCGACAGTGAACGACACGTCGCGGACGGCAACCGTGCAGCCCGTCTCGGCGAGGATCTCGTTGCGGGGAGCCCCGCGCTCGGCGAGCTCGATCGCCCGATCCGGTCGAGGACCGAAGACCTTCCAAAGGCCGCGGATCTCGAGACAGGCGGAGTCGAGGGCGTCCGGGGGCATCGATCGATAATGTAGCCAGCGCCTCCCCGGTAAGGCCGAGGAGACAGGAGGGATTCCGAATGAAGCGAACCATCGTGCTGGCTCTGCTCGTCGCGCTCGTCGTCGCCGCCTGTGGCGACTCCGACGCCGGCGACGGCCCAGACGCAGACAAACCCACCATCACCCTGATCGTCAATCCGTGGACCGCCTCCCGGCTCAACGCCGAGGTGGCGAAGGCCATCATCGAGGACGAGCTCGGACATCCGGTCAGGATCACCGAGGTCAACGAGAACGACGCCATGTTCACCGGCATGGCGGACGGCACGCTCGACGCGGTCCTCGAGATCTGGCCCTCGGGTGTCACCGCGGCCGAGCAGGCCTACTTCGACGAGGGAAGCGTGGTCGACCTCGGGGAACTGGGGACTGTGGGCAAGATCGGCTGGTTCGTGCCCAGCTACGTCGTGGACGAGAACCCGGCGCTGGCGACCTGGGAGGGTTACGCCGACCCGGCCGTCGCCCAGATGTTTGCCACCGCCGAGACCGGCTCCAACGGGCGCTTCCTCGGGACCGACCCGTCGTACTCCCAGTACGACGAACAGATCATCGCCAACCTCGGGCTCCCGTTCCAGGTGGTGTTCTCCGGGTCGGAGCCGGCCACGGTGGCCGAGCTCGACGCCCGCTTCGCCGCCGGCGAGCCGATCCTCATGTACTGGTGGACGCCGACCGCCGCAGTCTCGAAGTACGACCTGGTGAACGTCCTCCTCCCTCCGTACACCGACGCCTGCGGCGCCAGCGCCGCGGCCGAGGACGGGGGCGTGGACTGCGACTATCCCGAGGACGTGCTCTTCAAGGCCGCCTCGGCGCAGCTGCAGGACAAGGCACCGGACGTCTTCGCCTTCCTGCAGGCGTTCACGCTGACCACCGAGGACCAGTTGGACATGCTGCCCGACGTCGAGATCGACGGCCTCCCGCCGGAGGACGTGGCGGCGGATTGGGTGGCGGCCAACGAGAGCGTGTGGAGGGCATGGCTGCCGTGAGCGCGTGACCGGCACCCGGTCGACGTCTCAGTCGGCCGGGTGCCGGTACCAGTCGACATGCTCGGGCGCCAGCGGCGTGTCACCGAGGATCAGATCGGCGGCTTTCTCGGCCAGCATCATCACCGGCGCGTAGATGTTGCCGTTGGTGACGTATCGCATCGCGCTGGCGTCCGCCACCCTGACCCCCTCGAGGCCGTGCACCTTCATCGTCAGTGGGTCGGTGACGGACATCTCGTCCACTCCCATCCTGGCGGTGCACGACGGGTGGAGGGCGGTCTCGCCGTCCCTGCGCACCCAGTCGACGATCTGCTCGTCGGTGCCCACCGCCGGTCCCGGTGACAGTTCGCCGCCGTCGAAAGGCTCGAAGGCGGGCTGGGCGAAGATCTCCCGAGCGCAGCGGATCGCCTCCACCCACTCCCTTCGGTCGGTCTCCGTGGACAGATAGTTGAACTGCAGGGCCGGCTTGGCGCGCGGATCGTCCGACCGGATCTTCACCCACCCCGTCGAGTTCGAATACATCGGCCCCACGTGCACCTGATACCCGTGCCCTCCCGCCGGCGATGTGCCGTCGTAGCGGATGGCGATGGGGAGGAAGTGGAACATGAGGTTCGGCCATGCAACTGCTTCGTTGCTGCGCACGAACCCTCCCGCCTCGAAGTGGTTGGTGGCCCCCGGCCCGCGGCGGAACAGCCACATGAGCCCCACCAGCGGCCGGCGCCACATCGCCATCCACGGCTGGATCGACACCGGCAACTTCGACGCGTGCTGGATGTAGACCTCGAGGTGGTCCTGCATGTTCTCGCCCACTCCCGGCAGATGGTGCACGACCTCGACCCCCAGCGGCCGGAGCTCGTCGGCGTTGCCCACTCCCGAGAGTTGGAGGAGCTGGGGGGTGTTGAAGGCGCCCCCGCACAGGACGACCTCACCGGCGGTCACACGCTCGACCCCCCTCCGCCCGACGTACTCGACGCCCGTGGCCCGCTTTCCTTCGAACAGGACGCGGGTGACACGCGCCCGGGTTACCACCTCGAGGTTGGGACGATTCATGACCGGGTGGAGGTAGGCCCGGGCGGCGCTCAGCCGGCGACCGCGGTGGATGTTGCGATCGAAGCGGGCAAAGCCCTCCTGCTTGCGTCCATTGACGTCGTCGGTCAGCGCGTGACCCGCCTGCTGCGCGGCGGTGAGAAAGGCGTCGAACAGCGGGTTCGCGGCCGGGCCCCGTTCCAGCACGAGCGGCCCGTCGCCCCCCCGGTACTCGTCGCTTCCCGCCAGGCAGGTCTCCATCCGCTTGAAGTACGGGAGACAGTGGGCGAAATCCCAGGTCTCCATGCCCGCATCGGCCGCCCATCGCTCGTAGTCCATCGGGTTTCCGCGCTGGAAGATCATGCCGTTGATCGACGACGATCCACCCAGCACCTTCCCCCTGGCGTGATAGATGCGACGGCCGTTCATGTGCGGTTCCGGCTCCGACTCGTACTTCCAGTCGTACAGCGAGCTGCCGATCGGGAAGGCGAGGGCCGCCGGCATGTGGATGAACACGTCCCATCGATAGTCGGGGCGGCCCGCCTCCAGCACCAGCACCGTGTTCGCCGGATCCGCCGACAGGCGATTGGCGAGGGCGCAGCCGGCCGATCCCCCCCCGACGACGACGAAGTCGTATGTGGACATCAGTAGGGGGCGTCCACTGGCCCGGTCGCCACGTACACCGACTTGAGCTGGGTGTAGTGATCGATGGCCGCCAGCGAGTTCTCCCGGCCGAGGCCGCTCTGCTTGTAGCCGCCGAATGGCATCTCGATGGGCGTCACGTTGTAGGTGTTGATCCACACCGTCCCGGCTTCCAGCTCCGCTGCCACCCGGTGCGCCCGCGCCAGGTCGGTGGTGAACACGCCCGCCGCCAGCCCGTAGACGGTGTCGTTGGCGCGGCCGACGACCTCGTCCTCGGAGTCGAAGGCCAGCACGGCCATCACGGGTCCGAAGATCTCCTCTCTGACGAACTGCATGTCGTCGGTGCACCCGGCGAACACCGTCGGCTGCACGAAATACCCCGCCTCCAGCCCGGGTGGGCGCTCCCCTCCGCACACCAGCCTGGCGCCGCCCGCCACGGCCAGCTCGATGTAGCCCAGCACCTTGTCGAGATGGTCCTGGGAGATGAGGGCGCCGACGTCGGTCTCGGGGTCGAGGGGGTCGCCGATGCGCATCTTCTCCACCCGCGCTTTGAGCCGTCCGACGAAGTCGTCGTGGATCGACCGGTGGACGAACACCCGCGTGCCGTTCGAGCAGACCTCGCCCATCGTGTAGAAGTTGGCGAGCAGGGCGCCGGAGACCGCATCGTCGACGTCGGCGTCGCCGAAGACGATGAGGGGTGACTTGCCGCCGAGTTCCAGGGTGACGTGCTTGAGGGATGCCGCCGCCGCCGCCATCACCGCCTTGCCCGTCCCCACCTCACCCGTCAGGGAGATCTTGGCGATCCCGGGGTGCGCGGTCATCGCCCGGCCTGTGCGGGCGTCGCCCTGCACGACGTTGAAGACCCCGGGTGGGAGCCCGGCCTCGGTGTAGATCTCCGCCAGTGCCAGCGCCGTGAGCGGCGTCAACTCCGCCGGCTTGTAGACCATGGTGTTCCCACAGGCGAGCGCCGGAGCCGACTTCCAGCACGCGATCTGAATCGGATAGTTCCAGGCGCCGATGCCCCCCACGACGCCGAGCGGCTCGCGTCGGGTGTACGCGAAGTCGGCGCCGAGGTCGTAGTGGTGGCCGTGCAACGTCGGTGCCACCCCGGCGAAGTACTCGAGGCACTCGGCTCCCGATATGACATCGACCGTCGCCGCCTCGCTGATCGGCTTGCCGGTGTCCAGCACCTCCAGCCGCGCGAGTTCCTCGTTGCGTTCACGCAGCAGCTGCGCCGCCCGCTGCAGGATCTGGCCCCGTTCGGCAGCCCGGGTCGAAGACCAGCCTGCGAAGGCGGCGCGGGCTGCCCGCACGGCGGTGTCGACGTCGGCGTCGGCGGCATGGTCGACCGTGGCGATCACCTCGCCGGTGGCCGGATTCTCGGTCGCGAAGGTCTCGCCGCTGGTGGCGGGGAGGTGGCTCCCCCCTATGTAGAGGGCATGGTGCGGAACGCTCACGTGGACCTTCCTCGACGGGCCCAGGCAGGATATGCCGGCCGCGCGGAGCGTGAGCCACAGGCGGGCACAGGTGTGCGATCCTGTCGCCGATGGACATCCTGCCCGCGCTCGCCCGCCACCTGGAGGAGTGGCTCGGAGGATGGCCCCCGCCCGGGCCCGGCGTCACGATCGTCGGCTCACCGAAGCGGAACGCCCCCGGTTGGGACGGATCGGTGCGGCGGGTGGTGGGGGTGACGACGCCCCACGGCACGGTGCGC